>JAGWUK010000288.1 GCA_028868455.1 Burkholderiales bacterium
GCGCGCCCGGTGCATATACATCAGCTGGAGTTGCTGGCATTTGAAGCGCCATTTTTAACCTTAAAAGTGCGCTGTAGTAAAGGCACGTATATTCGTGTTTTAGGTGAAGATATCGGCCTCGCCTTGGGTTGTGGTGCGCATTTGAAAGAATTGCGGCGTACCGAGGTCGGTCACCTGGTTCTGGAAAAATCCATCACTCTGGAAGCGCTTGCCGAATTGCCGGAAGAGGAACGGCTGGCACGGTTGGCGCCGGTGGATGCTTTGTTATCGACTTTTCCTTCGGTGCGGCTAGACGAAGAGTTATCGCGCCGGTTTTTGCATGGTCAACGATTGGCGCTAGGCAAAGAAGCCGTTGCCTTGCCTTCGCAAACAGGGCGTGTGCGCGTCTATCGTGACAGTGATAATCAATTGTTGGGGTCGGCGCATTTGCAGGAATTTTCCATTCTTGCGCCTGAGCGCCTGATTGCGACGCATCAGTGAGCGGGTGTTGCTCCCGGTCTATTGACTTGAGTATTAATTCGTTCCATTCTCAAAAACAGTCTGGCACCGGGGCGGGCATTGCTGCGGATGTCATCGCTTTGTAGCAACTCCTTGAAATAATAGGAGTTTTCTGCTTTTGCGCTGCAGCATGTTATAATCTCAGGTTATCCGATTTACCCCAAAAAAACGAACGCTATCATGTCCACTACAAAACGCGCTATACGCAACATCGCCATTATCGCTCACGTTGATCACGGCAAAACCACGCTGGTTGATCAATTGCTGCGCCAATCCGGTACTTTCCGTGAAAATCAGCAAGTCGATACTCGCGTGATGGATTCCAATGATATTGAGAAAGAGCGCGGTATTACGATTCTTTCCAAAAACTGTGCAGTTGAATACAAAGGAACGCACATCAATATCGTTGATACCCCGGGCCATGCCGATTTCGGTGGCGAGGTAGAGCGCGTATTGTCGATGGTAGACAGCGTGTTGTTGCTGGTTGATGCACAAGAAGGCCCGATGCCGCAAACGCGTTTCGTTACGCGCAAAGCGCTGGCATTAGGTTTGAAACCTATCGTGGTTGTCAACAAGATTGATCGCGAAAATGCTGATCCGCAAAAAGCAGTGAATGCGACCTTTGAATTGTTCGACAAGCTTGGCGCAACGGACGAGCAACTTGATTTCCCTATCATTTACGCTTCAGGTTTTAAAGGTTATGCAGGTCTGGAAGATACTGTGCGTGACGGTAATATGGAGCCGCTGTTTGACGCGATCCTGAAACACGTTCCTGCGCGTGAAGATGATCCGAACGGCCCGTTGCAATTGCAAATCACGTCGCTGGAATATTCTTCTTACGTTGGTAAGATCGGCGTTGGCCGTATCCTGCGCGGTAAAGTTAAAGCCCTGCAAGACGTCGTCTGGATGAATGGCCCGGACGATAAGCCAACGAAAGCACGTATCAATCAGGTACTGACTTTCAAAGGTCTGGATCGCGTGCAAGTAGATGAAGCACTGGCTGGCGATATCGTGCTGATCAATGGTATCGAAGAAATCGGTATCGGTTCGACCATCTGCGCACCGGATGCACCAGAAGGCTTGCCGATGTTGAAGATCGATGAGCCGACTCTGACCATGAACTTCATGGTCAACAGCTCACCACTGGCTGGTCGTGAAGGTAAATTCGTGACAACACGTCAGATCCGTGATCGTCTGGAACGCGAATTGAAATCCAATATGGCTTTGCGTGTTGTGCAAGCTGAAGGTGATGACTCCACATACGAAGTTTCTGGTCGCGGCGAGTTGCATCTGACGATTCTGATCGAAAACATGCGCCGCGAAGGTTTCGAACTGGCAGTTTCCCGTCCGCGCGTAGTGTTCAAAATGGTGGATGGCGTGCGTCATGAGCCGTATGAAAATCTGACCGTTGACGTGGAAGAAGTGAATCAGGGTGGCGTGATGGAAGAATTGGGTCGTCGTCGTGGCGATCTGCAAAATATGGAACCGGATGGCAAAGGTCGTGTGCGCCTCGAATACCGCATTCCTGCGCGTGGCCTGATCGGCTTCCAGGGCGAATTCATGACGTTGACACGCGGCACTGGCTTGATGAGTCATGTGTTCGACGATTACGCACCTGTCGATAATTCCCGTGGTGAATTGGCTGGCCGTCGTAATGGCGTGCTGATCTCTCAGGATGATGGCGCAGCGGTTGCTTACGCAATCTGGAAACTGCAAGATCGCGGCCGTATGTTCGTCAGCCATAATGACCCTGTGTACGAAGGCATGATCATCGGTATCCATTCCCGTGACAATGATCTCGTGGTTAACCCGATCAAAGGCAAGCAATTGACTAACGTGCGTTCTTCCGGTACGGATGAAGCGGTGCGTCTGGTACCACCAATTCAAATGTCGCTCGAATATGCTGTGGAATTCATCGAGGATGACGAACTGGTTGAAGTCACACCTAAGAGCATTCGTTTGCGTAAGCGTTTCCTGAAAGAGCACGAACGCAAAAAAGCTTCGCGCGAAGCAGCGTAATTTTGCGGAACATGCGCGCCGGATAGCGAAACATTACCCGGCACGCAAGTTTCACACAGAACCCGTTTCACTCTTGCAGATAAGAGTCAGACGGGTTTTTTGTTGCTGGCACTAACTATGTCGCTGGTCTGCGCACCAGTCTGCAAACGCTGTGGGTATGCGCGCCTAACGATGCCTGCAATGTCTGATCTGTTTTCAGTCCGGCGATCTGCAACAATAAAAAAACAAAAACTGACGTGTGTAACGTGACGTGAGCAACTGGCTGAAGCCGCGATCAGGCCACCGGTGCGGCTTTGTCGGCTGAGTCTGCTGATTCAGTCGGGACTGAATAGCGCGATCAAGTAACGGTTCGCTTTCCAGATAACGTAGGCGTCCATGTTTTATCATGCGGCGGAGCACACGCAGGCTGACAATTGAAGATTTGCCTTGTTCTTCCAGTGTCAGTATTTGCGTATCGCTGACGACGAATTCAAACAGCATCGTAACGACGGCGATCGTCATTTGTTTATCGACGTTGTCGGTCATGTCGTTCAGGACGATGCGTTGTTCCAGTACCAGATTACGCACGATGCCGTGCCGGTCAAACATTTGCTCGGTCGAACTGTGCCATATCTGCTTTTTGGAACAAGGCGTCGGCGCTGCGCGGCAAGGTTTCTTCTATCGCGTCGCCGAGTTCCTTTAAAAATCAATGCGTGTACCTGTGAGCAAAGTAGTGCTGTTCATTCTGACCTCTGGCAGCAAAGCGAACGAGTTCAGCGAAACGCAGACTTTGTACAGCCGCGCAACGGCACCGCAATGGCGTCCCTACGTGCGATGGTTGCGGTTTTCATCGCACTATCTTGCTGGAATATTCTTGCGTAAGTCCTGCATTTGCGTATATGTGTCTTCGCGACACTGCCAATTATTTGAACGGTGGTTTGAGTAAATTTGACAATTGCTGCATTCCATACGCGTTTGAAGAGAGAGGATTTGCGGCATGATGATCACGAAAATGCCCCCGGAAAATGGCGCTCGCAGATAGAATTGTGACCCCGTGTCATTGTTGACAAATGCAATGTGGCAAATTGACAGCGGCAATGTGCTGGCAAGGGGCTGGAAAGTCCCGCTTGCTGTGCCGCGTCTGGCTTCAATTTGTTGGCGGACATGCCGGACAAACACCGGGGAAGCGTCAAAAAATCTCTGCGCTTGCACCTGAAATGACAAAGTCGTGCTAAAGAATGTGGCCTCAGATGTTGAACGCAGGACACCGGTGGCTTTGCCTCCCTCTATTCTGAATAAAAGGTTTTTATGCTTACCAAGACGAGTCATCGCCGGGCGGTGATATTAATGTTGTGTGCGGCGACTCTGTGGAGTATTGCAGGCGTCTTTACGCGCCATCTGGATGCGGCGCGCGGCGTGGAGGTGACGTTTTGGCGCAGCTTCTTTGCCGCCGTGTTTGTCGCGGTCGCCATGCTCAGGCAATACCGCAGCGGATTTATCCCGCGCCTGCGCTTGTTGGGGACAGTCGGCTTGCTGTCGGGCTGTATGTGGGCGACCATGTATAGCTGTTTCATGATTGCCATTACCATGACGACGGTGGCCAACACTTCCATCATGGAAAGTTTATCACCGCTGTTTACGGCATTTCTGGCCTGGTTGATTTTGCGTCAGCAGATACCGCTGCGCACCTGGTGCGCCATAGCGGCAGCCTGCGTCGGCATGGGCTGGATGTTTATCGGCAGTATTTCGCAAGTCGATCAGCGCGGTTTGATCGGGATGCTGATCGCGCTGGGTGTGCCGGTGGCAGCATCGGTGAATGTCATTTTGCTCAAAAAGCGTGCACATACCGTGGACATGATGCCAGCCGTATTCATGGGCGGTTCCATTTCGGCGCTGATCATGTTGCCGCTGGCATGGCCGTTTCACGCGTCATTACACGACGTGCTCATTCTGGCGATTCTGGGATTCTTTCAATTGGGTCTGCCGTGCATATTGATGGTGCGTGCCTCGCCGAGTCTGAGCGCGCCAGAGCTGGCATTGCTGTCGCTGCTTGAGGTCTTGCTGGCGCCGATCTGGGCCTGGCTGGGGGCAGGTGAATTGCCGGCGCGCGAGACGCTGATGGGCGGGGCATTGGTGCTGGGTGCGCTGGTGTTTAATGAAATGGCCGCCATGCGCAAAGCTTGATGCGCATCAAAAATTGTCGGCGCCGGTTTTGCAGTGCGGGGCTGGCATTGTATACTCGAGAACATTTTTCTTTCCATTTTCAGTCATGTTAAAAGCCCCTGAACTTCTCCTGCCAGCCGGATCGCTGGAAAAAATGCATGCCGCTTTCGACTTCGGTGCGGATGCCGTGTATGCCGGTCAGCCGCGCTATAGTCTGCGCGCCCGCAATAATGAATTTTCAACTCTGGACGTTTTGCAGCAAGGCATAGACGGTGCGCATGCGCGTGGCAAATTGTTTTTTGTTGCCTCGAATATTTTTCCGCACAATGCCAA
>JAGWUK010000289.1 GCA_028868455.1 Burkholderiales bacterium
ATGGTTTTACCTGATCCCTGATAAGCAGTAGTAACTGTTATGTTCTGACGACCAATACGGTTGGATGAAATTCATCTGGCTGTATATGTTGTTACTGTCTATGCTTATTTAGCATTTCAGCATATTTTTACCACTTGGTAAATTGTTTAAGGAGAAACACATGCTTAGTCAGCAACAACTGAACGCCTATTGGATGCCATTTACCGGCAATCGTGACTACAAAGCGGCCCCGCGCGTGGTGGCATCGGCGTCGGGGATGTATTACCGCGATCAGGATGGCCGCGAAATTCTGGACGGTACCGCTGGCTTGTGGTGCGTGCCTTTGGGGCATTCGCATCCAACCGTGGTCAAGGCCGTACAGGATATGGTTGCCACGCTGGATTACGCGCCGGCATTCCAGATCGGGCATCCTGCTGCGTTCGAGCTGGCAGAACAGTTGATTGACTACACGGGCAACGCGTTTGGTCAGGTGTTTTATACCAATTCTGGTTCAGAAGCCGTCGATACGGCATTGAAAATGGTGCTGGCTTACCATCGCTCACGCGGCGAAGGCCAGCGTACACGCTTTATCAGCCGCGAACGCGGTTATCACGGCGTTGGTTTTGGTGGCATGTCGGTCGGCGGCCTGCCAGCCAATCGCAAGCAGTTCGGCAATTTGCTGGGTGGCGTTGATTATCTGCCGCATACGCATAATCTGGAAAAAAATGCCTTCAGCCGTGGTTTGCCTGAATACGGGACACATCTGGCCGATGAGCTCGAGCGTCTGGTGGCCTTGCATGATGCCTCCACCATTGCCGCCGTGATTGTCGAACCGCTGGCCGGTTCTGCGGGCGTGATTTTGCCGCCGAAAGGTTATTTGCAACGTCTGCGTAATCTGTGTGACAAATACGGCATCTTGCTGATTTTTGATGAAGTCATCACCGGCTTTGGCCGCATGGGCACACCGTTTGCGTTCAACTATTTCGGTGTCGAGCCGGATCTGATGACGACGGCCAAAGGCTTAACCAATGGTGTCGTTCCTATGGGCGCGGTGTTTAGCAAACCGGCGATTTACGATGCGCTGATGCAAGGTCCGGCAGGCATAGAGTTATTCCACGGCTATACCTATTCCGGCCATCCGCTGGCTTGTGCTGCGGGTCTGGCATCGCTGAAAGTATTCAAAGAAGAAAAAGTGCTGGAACATGCGCAAAGCATGACCGCCTATTGGGAAGATGCGCTGCATTCTCTGAAGGGGCTGCCGCATGTGATTGACTTGCGCAATGTCGGCCTGATCGGCGCGATCGAGCTGGAATCTATCGCCGGTAAGCCCGGTGCGCGTGCGATGGCGGTCTACAAAAAAGCCTTTGCCGAAGGCGTGCTGATCCGCACCACGGGCGACATCATCGCCTTGTCGCCACCGCTGATTCTGGAGAAAAAACATATCGACGTATTGTTCGGCAAGCTCAGCGAAATTTTGAAAAACGTCGACTGAGACGAGCAACACCGCGTCATTTTCCGCACTACTTTTCGCGGACCGGCTGGCAGATTTCCTGCCGCCAGCCGGTCCGGAACGTTTTTAATAGGTCCATCATGAGTCACTACCAAGTCCTGCATTTTATCAATGGCGAACTCTGTAACAGCGCTGCGCCGCGCTTTGCCGATATTTATAATCCGGCGCTCGGCAGCGTGCAGGGGCAAGTCGCACTCGGCACATCGCGTGAAGTCGACGCGGCCGTTGCTGCAGCGGCCAAGGCCTTTCCATCGTGGGCAAATACGCCGGCGCTGTCGCGTGCACGCGTATTGCTGAACTATCTGCAATTGCTGCAACAGCATGTGGATGATTTCGCTCAGATGCTCACGCGAGAACATGGCAAAACCCTGGCCGATGCCAAAGGCGAGGTGGCACGTGGCATCGAAGTAGTCGAGTTCGCGATCGGTATTCCTCAATTGCTGAAAGGCGAATTTTCCGAGCAGATCGCACGCGGCATCGATGCCTGCAGCATGCGCCAGCCACTTGGTGTGGTGGCCGGTATTACACCGTTTAATTTTCCGGTCATGGTGCCAATGTGGATGTTTCCGATTGCACTGGCCTGCGGCAATACCTTTGTGCTGAAACCTTCCGAACGTGATCCTTCTGCCTCCTTGTTGCACGCCAAATTACTGAAAGAAGCTGGCTTGCCGGACGGCGTGTTTAACGTCGTGCAAGGCGATAAAGATGTGGTCGAAGCCTTGCTTGATCATCCTGAAGTGCAGGCGATCAGCTTTGTTGGTTCGACCCCGATTGCACAGGCCATCTATGCGCGCGGCTGCGCCAATGGCAAGCGCGTGCAGGCGCTCGGCGGTGCCAAAAACCATATGGTCGTGATGCCGGATGCCGATCTGGATATGGCCGTGGACGCTTTGATGGGCGCGGCTTACGGCTCGGCGGGCGAACGTTGTATGGCAATTTCGGTGGCCGTCGCAGTCGGTTCGGCCGGCGATGCGCTGGTCGAGGCAATGGCCAAACGCGTAACCGCGTTAAAGATCAACGATGGCCTGGTTCCGGATGCCGAAATGGGGCCGGTGATCACGCATGCTGCCAAACAGCGCATCGAAATCCTGATTGCTGAAGGTGTCAGCGAAGGTGCGGAACTGGTGGTGGATGGCCGCAACTATGTGGTGCCAGGCCGCGAAGAAGGATTCTTCACGGGAGGCACGCTGTTCGATCATGTGACACCGGACATGAGCATTTACAAGCAAGAGATTTTCGGCCCGGTTCTGTGCGTGGTGCGCGTACCGGACATGGCCAGCGCTGCGGCGCTGATCAATGCGCATGAATATGGCAACGGCGTTGCCGTGTTCACCCGCGACGGCGGTACGGCGCGCGAATTCGTGCGTCAGATTCAGGTCGGTATGGTCGGTGTCAATGTGCCGTTGCCAGTGCCGATGGCCTTCCATAGTTTCGGTGGCTGGAAACGCAGTCTGTTCGGCGATCACCATATTTACGGACCAGAAGGCGTGCGCTTTTATACCCGCGTCAAAGCCGTCATGCAGCGCTGGCCGGACAGCATCAGTAAAGGGGCAGAGTTCTCGTTCCCGCAGATGAAATAAGGAGGAAGCGTAACGCTGTCACGATAATTGCTTATTCCATGCAGTAAAAACGTAGGGTGCGCGGTGCGCACCACCGATCAGTGATTAACAAGGCGGTGCGCAAGGCGCACCCTACTGAACTCTCAATTGAAATCAGGAGCCAGCATGCTGCAAGCCCTCAAGCATTTACCCAAGGCCGACGCCAGTCGGGAAAGCCTGGACGCGCAATTCAGCGATCTGCATCCAGCGCTGAACAGCCGTCAGGCAGCGATAGAAAGTGAACGTTGCCTGTATTGTTACGACGCACCATGTACGCGCATTTGTCCTTCCGAAATTGATGTCCCCGGTTTTATCCAGAATATCGCCACCGGCAACATCAACGGAGCAGCCAAAGGCATTCTGGAGCAAAACATTCTCGGCGCCAGTTGCTCACGCGTCTGCCCGACCGAAATCCTGTGCGAGCACGCCTGTGTGCGCAATCATGATGCCGAAGGTGCGCCAGTCAAGATCGGTCTGTTGCAACGCTATGCGCTCGATCACATGCATTTCGATACGTACCCGTTTGCACGCGCTGCCAGCACCGGCAAAAAAATCGCCATTGTCGGCGCTGGCCCTGCCGGGCTTTCATGTGCGCACAAGCTGGCGACGCTGGGTCATGAAGTCGTGATTTTTGAAGCGCAAGCCAAATCCGGCGGACTGAATGAATACGGCATTGCCAAGTACAAATTGCCCGGCGAGACAGCGCAAAAAGAAGTCGACTTCTTGTTGCAAGTCGGCGGCATCAGCGTGCAGCATGAACAAGTGCTGGGACAAAACCTGCACTTGCAGGATTTGCGCCGCGATTACGACGCCGTGTTCCTGGCGCTGGGATTGGGCGCGAGTCGTCAACTGGGACTGACTGGTGAAGACGCGCCGGGGCTGATGGCGGCGGTGGATTATATTGCCGCTTTGCGTCAGGCCGATGATCTGTCCAGCCTGCCGGTGCCTAAGCAATGTCTGGTGCTGGGAGCAGGCAATACCGCCATCGATATGGCGGTGCAGATTGCCCGTCTTGGTGCAGAGCAGGTCACGCTGGTGTACCGGCGCGGGGCAGAGCATATGTCCGCGACTTTGCATGAACAGGATATCGCCAAGGCCAATCAGGTACGTATCGTCACCTGGGCACAACCGCAAGAAGTTTTGCTGGATGCCAACGGCAAGGTGCGCGGCATGCGTTTTGAGCGTACACATGAAGTCAATGGTCGCCTGCAAGGCAAAGGTGACACGCTGGAACTTGAAGCGCAAGCCATCTTCAAGGCGATAGGCCAGAGCATGGATGCCGCAGTATTTGCCGATCCGGCAGCAAAAGAGCTGCAAAGAGAAAATGACAAAATCCGCGTTGACGCGCACTACCGCACCAGCGTCAGCGGTGTGTACGCAGGCGGGGATTGCATTGCAGCGGGGCAGGACCTGACCGTGCAGGCAGTACAACATGGCAAGCTGGCAGCGCTGGCGATCAATCAAGATTTGAATGTGAAGGTGTGATATGGCCGATCTCTCTATCAATTTTGCAGGTATCAAGTCACCTAATCCGTTCTGGCTGGCCTCGGCGCCACCGACGGACAAGGCTTATAACGTGGTGCGCGCATTTGAAGCAGGCTGGGGCGGCGTGGTCTGGAAAACGCTGGGCGAAGATCCACCACCGGTCAATGTGTCGTCGCGTTACTCGGCGCATTTCGGCAAGAATCGTGAAGTCATCGGTTTTAACAATATCGAGCTGATCACTGATCGCAGTCTGGAACTGAATCTGCAAGAAATCACACAGGTGAAAAAAGACTGGCCGGATCGCGCCATCATCGTTTCACTGATGTTTCCTTGCGAAGAAGAAAGCTGGAAAAAAGTCTTGCCCATGGTCGAAGCAACTGGCGCTGACGGCATAGAACTGAATTTCGGTTGCCCGCATG
>JAGWUK010000290.1 GCA_028868455.1 Burkholderiales bacterium
GATGCACACGAAGAAAAATTAACGACCGGCGCATTGTCGGTCTTACCTCCGGTTTTTTTACGTTTTGGCGCGCATCTTAAATTCAATGGTCCCGCAACGACATTGAAAGTGTTTGAGGACAACGGCATGGTGCGCAGCGTGCTGGAAACGCCGGGTAAAGGTCATGTGCTGGTCATTGATGGTGGCGCGAGTCTGCGTTGCGCGTTGGTCGGCGGCAATCTGGCGATGCTGGCTGAGAAAAATGGCTGGGCTGGCATTGTTGTTGATGGCTGTATCCGCGATGTGGACGAAATCAATCAGTCGAATATCGGTGTTCGTGCACTGGCATCCATGCCGGTGCGTAGTATTAAACGTGGCGGCGGCGAGCGCGATTTGCGTGTGGTCATTGCGGGTGTCGCTGTCCATCCGGGGGACTGGATTTATGCCGACGTTGATGGCGTACTGGTGTCACGTCATCCGTTGCATTAACCGGCTTGTCGTCTGCGCCGGTTCTTTATCAAGGCCACCAGTGCAGGTCGTCTGATCTCAGTATGGACGCCACCGCATTGCCGGCCTTGGGATGCCTCGTCGCACGCACGAAGCCACTTGCATCGCTTTTCCTGATAGTGGCTATCCTCCGCCAGTCCTGTTATTTCAGGCTAGACAAATAAGTCACTAATGCCGTGATTTCCGCATTATTCAGGCCTGCCGTGCTGGCACTCATGGGTTCAAATATCCGCTCGCCAGTCCGGTCGCGGTAACGCGTAATGGACTTTCTCAAATATTCGATTTGCTGTCCGGCCAGGCGCGGCGTGGTTTCACTGCCATGTCCGGTGGCCTGATGGCACATGACACAACGCGCAATGTACAGTGCCTTCCCAGGCAGAGATGTGTCGCTCCCCGCGGGTTTGACGACATTATTGGCGTAAAAAATTGCGACATTGATCCGATCTTCTTCGGTCAATAATTTCATCAGACCTTCCATGAATTTTTCCTGACGCTGACCGCGCGCGAACTTGTCGATTTGCTTGAGCAAATAGCTGGGATTCTGACCTGCCAGATTGGGAACATCGGTTTTGACACTACTGCCATTGGCACCATGACAGACGTCACAAAAGAACGTCACCTTCTTGGCCGCAGTAACAATGCCTGCAGAGGCATTACCGTCTGCCAGCAGCTTTTTCATGCGTCCGTCCAAGGGTGACGGCGGGGAGATCAAGGCATCGGCTGCGCTGGCGCTGGCCAGAACCATCAAGGACAAACATACGGCAATAGCAGGTGCAACGCAGGTGCGTACAAAGCGTTTCATATTTGGACTCTTCCGCAAGAGGAGGGGGTGCTGAGTATTTTATAAATTATTCCCTGCGTATTCCGTCTATCCCTTGCCTGATTGATGTGCGTCAAGTCACTGCCATCAGTCAAAACAGGATTTTGTTGTTCTGGCGTCTGACCATCGGATGCGTTGTCCGGGCGCACGGTCAGAGCAGTTCTATACTTTGCAGATTCAGATAGCTGCTTTCGCGGATGGTCGTGACGAAATCCATCAGATAGGATTTTTCGGAAAGTTCGGGCAAACACGCAGCGTAGAGTTTTCCGGTCAGACCGTCAGCCGTGATGCGCTTGGCCAATACGTAATCGCGGTTCAGGTAATTTTGCGCGGCCCAGACCGGCAAAGTCGCGATGCCGCGTTTGCTGGCAACCAGTTGCAGCATGGCGACAGTCAGCTCGGTGGTGCGTCTTGCGGCGGCTTCTACGCCAGCCGGTTTGAGTACCTGGCGCACGATATCGAGCATGTCATCGGCGACCGGATAAGTAATTAAGGTATCGCTGGCAAAATCTTCCGCTGCCAGATAATCGCGCCCGGCAAGCGCGTGATCCTTGGCGATCAGGGCGACGATTTCAAATCGGAACAATGGATGGTAGCTGACGCTTTCGCTGTCATCGATATCAGCAACGATGGCGACATCGGCTTTGTGGCTGTACAGCAAGCCTATCGGATCAGCCTGAAATCCCGAAACGATATCCAGTTCGACCTCGGGCCAGCGACCGCGAAACACGTCCATTGCCGGCATCAGCCAGTCGAAACAGGTATGACATTCGACGGCAATCCTCAGTTGTCCGGCGACACCTTGTACGAGTCGCGCCAGATCGCGCTCGGTATTTGCCACCTGCGGCAAAACCTGATCGGCCAGTTGCAGCAGTCGTTCACCAGCCGGGGTGAACCGTAGCGGCGTGGATTTGCGCTCGAATAATGGCAGGCCGTGGTGGTCTTCGAGCAATTTGATCTGATGCGACAAAGCCGACTGGGTCACATTCAATAGCGTGGCAGCACGCAACAGATTGCCCGCTTCGCGCAAGGCTTGCAGGGTTTTTAAATGGCGCAGTTCAAGGATGGATTGCATTATGAATGAAATTCAAGTTAATTCTTAAAATATGTCGTTTGAATAATAATTCACTTGCTCTCATCATGGCAATACGAAAAATGATGGGAGAAAAACATGGCAAAAGCACATATTTTGGGATTTCCGCGCATTGGTGCGCAAAGGGAATTGAAGTTCGCACAAGAAGCTTTTTGGCGCGGTGAGATCGACGAAATCAGTCTGCAAGACATCGGCCGGGACTTGCGCGCGCGCCATTGGGCGACGCAAAAAGCAGCCGGTCTGGATTATGTCAGCGTCGGCGACTTTGCCTGGTACGATCAGGTGTTGAGCACGCTGGCTTTGCTGGGAGCGCTGCCGCGTCGATTTGGCTTTGACGATAAAGCGCTCGGCCTGGCCGATTATTATCTGGCGGCGCGTGGTGACGCGACACACTTTGCAATGGAAATGACCAAATGGTTCGATACCAACTATCACTATCTGGTGCCTGAGTGGACGTCTGAGACCAGCTTCGCTGGCGGCGTCAACTGGTTGCTCGACGAGGTGTATGAAGCGCAGGCTTTGGGTTATCCGGTCAAGGTCAGCTTAATCGGGCCGCTGAGTTTATTGCATCTGGGGAAAATCAAACATGGCTTGCAACATAAGCTGGAGCTGTTGCACAAAATCCTGCCGGCTTATCAACAGATACTGGCAGCGTTAAGGAAAAGCGGTGTGACGTGGGTGCAAATCGATGAGCCGATATTGGCACTGGATCTGGATCAGCAATGGAAAAATGCTTTTTTACCGAGTTACCGGGCATTGAGCATGGATGCGCCACAACTGTTATTGGCGACGTATTTTGAAACGGTACAAGAGCATATTGAACTGCTGCATACCTTGCCGGTCGCTGGTGTGCATCTTGACTTGGTGCGGGCGCCGCAACAACTGGCGCATTTTTTGACGAACTGGCCAGCGGGCAGGGTGTTGTCAGCCGGGGTGATTGATGGGCGGAATATCTGGCGCGCCGATTTGCCGGCACTCTTGCCGCCATTGCAGACGGCGCAGCGGCAATTGGGTGATGCGTTGTGGGTCGCTTCCAGTTGCTCGTTATTGCATGTGCCTGTCGATCTGAACGGCGAACAACAACTGGATACCGAAACCCGAAGCTGGCTGGCGTTTGCCACGCAAAAACTCGATGAGATTGTCGCCTTAACGACCGCCTTGAATGGCAATGCCGATGCAGTCGCAGCGCAGTTCGATGCTGCGCGTGCCGCGCAACTGGGACGGCGCAATTCGGCCCGCATTCATAATCCACTGGTGCAAAAGCGAATGGCTGAGCTTGCTTTGACCGAACCGCACAGACGCAGCCCGTTTGCAGAACGAAGCCACTGCCAACAAAAACGTTTTGCATTGCCGGTGTTCCCGACGACCACGATAGGCTCTTTCCCGCAAACCAGTGCAATACGGCAGGCACGCGCCGCCTGCAAGCGTGGAACGATGACACATCTGGATTATCTGCAGACCATGCGCGACGAAATTCGCGTCGTCGTAGAAGCGCAACTGGCGTTGGATATTGATGTCCTGGTGCATGGTGAGCCGGAGCGCAACGACATGGTGGAATATTTTGGCGAACAGCTCTGGGGTTATGGTTTTACCCAACATGGCTGGGTGCAAAGTTATGGCTCTCGCTGTGTCAAACCGCCGTTCATTTATGGCGACGTCTACCGGCCAGAAGCCATGACTCTGAGCTGGAGTTGCTTTGCGCAGAGTCTGACGGACAGACCGGTAAAAGGCATGTTGACCGGGCCGGTAACCATGTTGCAATGGTCGTTCGTTCGCGACGACCAGCCACGTGCAACGACAGCCTTGCAAATTGCACTGGCCTTGCACGATGAAGTTCAGGACCTGGAGCAGGCGGGTATAGGGATGATACAAATCGATGAGCCTGCACTGCGCGAAGGTCTGCCGCTGAAAGCGCGTGACTGGCCGGCGTATCTCGAGTGGGCCGTGCGCGCATTCAAACTTTGCGCGGCGGGTGTCAGCGACGAGACGCAGATTCACACCCACATGTGCTATGCCGAATTCAACGATATTTTGCCGTGGATAGCAGCGATGGATGCCGATGTGATCACGATAGAGACCTCACGCTCGGATATGGAATTGCTGGACGGTTTTGGCGAATTTTCTTATCCGAATCAGATCGGGCCAGGTGTGTATGACATTCATTCGCCGCGCGTGCCGCCTGTCAGCGAAATGCAAAACCTGTTGCAAAAAGCGCGCAAAGTCGTGCCCGACGCGCAGCTATGGGTTAATCCCGATTGCGGCTTGAAAACACGCAACTGGCCGGAAACAATGGCGGCCCTGGCCAATATGGTCAGCGCAGCCAAACTGCTGCGCGCCTCGGTGCAGGATGAGATGCATGTGGATTGCTGCTGAAAATTTAAAAACAGGGTGCCTCAGAGCGCAGTATTGACGCGGCTTCCGGGCTGGATGGGCTGGAAAGCCGCGTCAATGTTGCGTGGTGAGAGGGGGTGTTTTTAAATTTAAAAACGCCTATATCAATTCAATCAGGCAAGGTGTATTCCAGCGTGTATTCATGCCTGCCATCGACGATATGGATATGCAGTACGCCAGCGATGCCGACGAAATCGCCG
>JAGWUK010000291.1 GCA_028868455.1 Burkholderiales bacterium
TGCAGGAAACGCCGCTTGCCCGACACTGACAACAGGCACTCCATGCGTTTCCAGATATTCCAGTGTCAAACCCAGATCAAGAATGGATTTGGCTCCCGCGCAAACGACTGCGACTGAAGTCTGCGCCAACTCCTGCAGGTCAGCAGAAATATCAAAGCTACGCTCAGCACCGCGATGCACGCCACCAATACCTCCGGTTACAAATACCTGGATTCCTGCAAGACTGGCACAAATCATGGTGGCAGCCACGGTCGTTGCGCCTAATTTTCCACTTGTCAAAACATACGGCAAATCCCGGCGACTGACTTTCAGTGCATCGGGCGCATTCCCCAGCGTTTCCAGCTCGGCGTCGGATAATCCTATGTGAATCTTGCTATTCATCACCGCTATGGTTGCCGGTACCGCGCCGTTATCGCGGATGATCTGTTCAACTTCGCGTGCCGTCTGCACATTTTGCGGATAGGGCATACCGTGCGAAATAATTGTGGATTCGAGCGCGACGATCGGTTTTTTGGATAGCCTTGCCGCCCTCACCTCGTCAGAAAACGTCAGATAAGATTGCATTTTTATTCCTCCAAAAATAATGATTGAGTGAGACCGGGATACACCGTTGCATCACTTTGTAAAGTCAGGGCAGCCAGTCGTAATCCTCGCTGACAGGCCAGCTCCAAATTGTCAGCGCTGTCATATAGTGACCAGCAAACCCCGGCAGCAAACGCATCGCCAGCACCAGTTACATCCGTAATGGCGACTGTCGGCGCTGCCATATGCAACAATCCATTCTGGCGTTTGCTGTCAGTATAGAATACGCCGCCGGCCCCCATCGTCACGATGACGTCGAGGACGCCCTGGTTTTGTAACTCCAGGCACGCTTGCGCAATGTGCACTGATCCGTCCAAAGCTTTACCGGCACGCTGTTCCAGTTCATCCAAATTGAGAATCAATAAACGCAGGCCATGCAGGTTCACGGGCAGCCGCGCCATTTTAGGTTTTGATACTGCCACGATGACCAGTATCGTTTGTTGCTCCCTGGCTTCTTGCACGAGCAGCTGGACACTGGCTAAAGGCAAGTTCAGATCAGCAATACTGAGCACGGCATTGCCGCGCTGAAACTGGCGACTGCGTAAGTAATCCGGTGTCATGGCGTCGCACAATTCCATATGTGCTAACGCGACCAGCATTTCACCCTTGTCATCTAGCAGCGCCGTATAACTACCACTGCAGGAACCGGCAATTTGCAAACTGGCTTTCGTATCAATGCCGACGGCCTCTGCCTGCGACAAAAGACTCTGGCCGCTGGCATCATCGCCAACCGCGCATAATAATTTGACCGGTCTCCCCAGGCGGGCAAGATTTTCTGCGATATTGCGTGCTACGCCTCCCTGCGCTTCATGTTGACTGACGGGATTAGACGTCCCCATTTGCAAAGGCGCCAAAGTACGCAATTTTCGATCAATGTTCGCGCCGCCGATACAAATAACTGGCCGCACATCCGGCAGTACATAGGCGCGTCCGAGGATACGCTTGTCACGAATCAGGCTGGCAATATGTCCGGCAACGGCTGAACGAGATAACTGCAGCTGATCAGCCAATTCTTGCTGTGAAATAGATGGGTTGCCACGGATCAGTTGAAATAGCTGCTCTTTTTTTGACGGAAGATTTGTCATGTTGACAGCCCCTGAAAAACAATTGTCCCCAACGATAAACAATTGTTTTATTTCCGTCAAGAATTGCCTCACTTTGAACTCAGTATGCTGCGCATTTGTCCTATTTGACAGATAGCAGCGACAGCCCCACAATCTGCCACTCTTCAGCGCACCGATTAATTTCTACAATTTTTCACTCGCTTACGTTGTGAACATGTCCCTGATTTGCACAAATTTTCATCCATTGCCGAGAATGCGCTTGACGTGTTTCAACACCCATAGTTAAATACGAAAACGATTGCGCAAACGATTGCGCACCACCCTTATATCGAGAAAAAGACAATGAAGCCACGGATTACGGTAGTTGGCAGCGTCAATATGGATCTGGTTTTCCGTACGCCACGCATGCCGGCGGTCGGTGAGACTATGCACGGTCATGAATTCCGGCAGATTCCAGGCGGCAAAGGCGCCAATCAGGCAGTTGCCGCAGCGCGCCAGGGCGCAGATGTTGCCTTTGTCGGCGCAGTAGGCAATGATGGTTTCGGCGCTTTCTCACGTAACTGCCTCGCCAATGAAGGCATAGAACTCAGTCACCTTGCCATTGTCGATGGTGTTGCCACGGGCGTAGCCGGAATTTTGGTCGACGATGCCGGAAATAACAGCATCGTCCTGGCCGCTGGCGCCAATGCGACTGTCAGTACAATGCAAATTGAAGCAGCAAGTGCCAGCATCGCTGCCGCCAGCCTGTTACTCTGTCAATTGGAAACACCGCTAGAAAGTGTCGTCAGGGCAATTGAAATCGCTCGCCAACACGGTGTTCAGGTGGTGTTAAATCCTGCGCCTGCGCAGGATTTAAGCAATGCGCTATTGAATCAAGTCAACTACCTGATCGTCAATGAAACTGAAGCCGCGCAGCTCAGCGGAGTTGCGGTCACAGATCAGGGTAGCGCAGAAACTGCTTCGCAAAAATTATTGCAACGAGGTGTAGGAACCGTTTTACTGACAATGGGTGAACACGGCGTGCTCATCACGGAAAGTAGCGGCAGTCAGTATATTCCTGCCGTCAAAGTAAAAGTTGTGGACACGACGGCGGCAGGCGATACATTTGTTGGCGCATTTGCCGTCGGTATTGCAAACGGTCTGAGCGTATTTAACGCCAGCTGCGAAGCCCAATTTGCCGCTGCACTGACAGTGACGCAACTTGGCGCGCAGACCTCAATACCGCATCGTGCCGACGTGCTGGAATTCATGTCTGCCAGTAAGGCAGCCTGAAATCCGGGAGTCAACAAGTTTTGAACAAATTTTGCCGCTATGCCGCATATCGCGACTTACCCCATGTTAGGCTTGCAAAAGCCATGCTGATCGCGGCACAGACAGCATATTTCGCACAACGAATTCTGATAAGGAAGCCCTCATGAAAATCAAGCAAATCTGCCTGTCCCTGGCAAGCCTGTTGATCACAGCCAGTTCCGTTAATGCCTTCGCAGCAGATCCTAAATTTGCAGTGATTTACGATGCAGGCGGCAAGTTTGACAAATCCTTTAACCAGTCTGCATCAGAAGGTGCTGCGCGATTCAAAAAAGAAACCAACATCGGTTATATGGAAGTTCAGGTTTCCAGCGACACGCAAACCGAGCAGGTTTTGCGGAATCTGGCGCGCAAAAAAGTTGACCTGATCGCGGCTATTGGTTTTGCACAAGGGCAGGCAGTCCAGAATATTGCCAAAGAATTTCCAAAAACAAAATTCGTTTTGATTGATGGTATTGCCAAAGGTGATAACGTCAGCTCGGTATTGTTTAAAGAGCAGGAAGGCTCTTACCTGGTCGGCGTGGCTGCAGCAATGGCAAGCAAATCCAAAAAAGTCGGTTTCGTCGGCGGCATGGATATTCCGTTGATCCGTAATTTCTCCTGTGGCTATGCGCAAGGCGTGAAAGCGACCGATCCCAAAATTGAAGTGATCCAGAATATGGTTGGCACCACGACCTCGGCCTGGAACGACCCGGCCAAAGGCGGGGAACTGGCACGCGCGCAATTTGAACGTGGCGTCGACGTGGTGTTTGCCGCAGCTGGCGGTAGCGGCATGGGCACGTTGCAGGCGGCCAAAGAAAAAGGCAAGCTGGCAATCGGCGTAGACTCAAATCAAAATTACATGCATCCGGGTACCATGCTGACTTCCATGGTCAAACGCGTGGATCAGGCAATTTATGACAGTTTCATGCAGTTGAAAAACGGCACCTGGAAAGGTGGCGTAACCTATAAAGGTCTGAAAGAAAACGGCGTCGACTGGGCACTGGACAAGGACAACCGCAGCGTGGTCAGCGCGGACATTGAGAAAAAGGTCAATGCTGCGAAACAAGACATTATCAACGGCAAAATTAAAGTCGTTGATTTCCGTGATGCCAATAAGTGTCCGATCTGATACCGATCTGACCATCCGTAGCCGGGATGCGCTTTCTGCATCCCCTTCCCTCCGAACTACAGAATCCTGACAGCATGCAGCCAGCCGTAGAATTTCAACACATCTCCAAACGCTTTGGTGCAGTACAAGCCAATCGCGATGTGAGCTTTTCCATTGCGCCCGGTTCCATACATGGTGTCATCGGCGAAAATGGCGCAGGAAAATCCACGTTGATGAGCATTCTGTACGGCTACTATCGTGCAGACAGCGGCAAGATGCTCATCAATGGCAGTGAACAGCATATCCGCAATAGTCAGGAAGCCATTCATCTGGGCATAGGCATGGTTCATCAGCATTTTATGCTGGTCGAAAACATGAAAGTGCTGGATAACGTCATGCTCGGCAACGAAGGAGGCTTTCGTCTTGCGCCACATCGTCATCAGGTGGAAGCCAGGCTGCGCGAAATTTGCGAACGCTATTCGCTAGACGTTGATCCATTGGCCAAAATTCAGGATTTATCGGTTGGCGTTCAGCAACGCGTCGAAATCCTGAAACAAATTTATCGTAGTGCCAATATTCTGATTCTTGATGAACCGACAGCTGTCTTAACGGTTCAGGAAACGGCGTCCCTGTTTGAAGTCTTGCGTCTGTTCAAAGCGCAAGGGAAAACGATCATCCTGATTACGCATAAGCTGCAGGAAATTCTCGACATCACCGACGAGGTCACGGTCATGCGCGCTGGCACCGTAGTTGGCTCGGTGGCTACGGCTGGTACCAGCAAAGAAAAACTGGCTGAGCTGATGGTCGGACGACCAATAGAAACGCAATTACCGCGTGCGCCTTACGCGCCGGGCGACGTTGTACTGGAAGTCAGCAATCTGAGCCTGACCAGCAAACAACAAGTCAGTCTTCTGAAAAATATTAATTTCTCCATCCGTGCCGG
>JAGWUK010000292.1 GCA_028868455.1 Burkholderiales bacterium
CTGCTCACCTGAGCCTGGGCAATTACCGGTACCTGAACATGACAACACCTCTGAATACTTTTCTGACCATTCGCGATCTGCTGCGATATGCCGTTTCCCGCTTCAATAAAGAGAAGCTGTTTTTCGGCCACGGCAGCGCCAATGCACTGGACGAAGCAGCGTATTTGCTGCTGCATACGCTGCATCTGCCTATCGATAAAATTGACCCGTTTCTGGATGCGCATTTGTTGCCGCATGAGATTGATGCTGTGTTGCGCGTCATTGAGCGTCGCGCCACCGATCGCGTGCCAGCATCGTATCTGACCAATGAAGCCTGGCTCGGCAGCTACCGGTTTTATGTTGATGAACGCGTCATCGTGCCGCGCTCTTTCATTGCCGAGCTGATTCCTGAGCACTTTTCGCCGTGGGTTAGCGATCCCGATGCAGTCAACAATATTCTTGAGTTATGTACCGGTTCCGGCTGCCTGTCGATCATGATGGCCGACGCCTTTGGCAATGCGCATGTGGATGCGGTTGATATCGCCGGCGATGCGCTCGCCGTCGCCCGTCAGAATGTCGACGAATACGCATTGCAAGACCGTGTCACTTTGATTGAGTCCGATCTGTACAGCGAGGTTCCTGCCAAAAAATACGATCTGATCATCACCAATCCGCCGTATGTGAATTCCGGCTCCATGGCCAGGCTGCCGAAAGAGTATTCGCACGAACCGCAAATTGCGCTGGCGGGCGGCGATGACGGCATGGATCTGGTGCGCAAGATTGTCGCCGGTGCTGGCGAGCGGCTGACGGATAATGGCTGGCTGATGGTAGAAATCGGCAATGAACGCGCGTTTGCCGAGGCCGCGTTTGCCGACCTGAATCTGACCTGGCTCTCGACCAGTGCCGGCGACGACATGGTGTTTTTAGTCGATGCTGCACAGTTAAAAAGCGATCGTGCATGATGCGCCAGCAGTGACATCAGCAACACTAGCAGCGGGCAGGCATTAAAGCCTTCCCCGCTGTGCACCAAACCCGCACAAAGCACATACTCTACCCAGGTATATTTTAAAGTCGCTTTATTGATGCGCGAAATAGCGCCAAAAATCGACATACTCCCCATTAAGCTTATATGATACGTTTGCAGCAAGTCGTCCTCGCCCGAGGCATAAAACCACTCTTCGACAACGTCGATGTCACCTTGAATCCCGGTGACAAAATCGGCCTGATCGGTTCTAACGGCGCCGGTAAATCCAGCCTGTTTGCCATGTTGCGCGGCGAGTTGCATCCGGATCAGGGCAGCATAGAATTCCCGGCAAAATGGCAACTGGCGCATGTCGCTCAGGAAACCCCGCCACTCGAACGCAGCGCCATCGACTATGCGATTGACGGCGATGTCGCCCTGCGCAAGCTCGAAGCGCAATTGGCTGAACTCGAAGCGCAACCGGAAAGCCACGACAACGGCATTGCCATCGGCGAAATGTATGGCGCCCTCGCCGACGCCGACGCCTATACCGTGCGCTCGCGTGGTGAACAATTATTGCTTGGTCTCGGCTTCAAAATCGAGCAACTCGAACAATCGGTGGCCAGTTTTTCCGGCGGCTGGCGTATGCGCCTGAATCTGGCGCAAGCGCTGATGTGCAAATCCGATTTGCTGCTGCTTGATGAACCAACCAACCATCTGGATCTGGACGCCATCATCTGGCTTGAAGACTGGCTGAAACGCTATACCGGCACACTGATCATCATCTCGCATGACCGGGATTTCCTTGATGGCGTCGTCAATGTCATCGTGCATATCGACGATCGCAAATTAAAACGCTATTCCGGCAATTATTCCGCATTCGAACGCCAGCGCGCCGCGCAACTGGAACTCGCGCAAGGCATGATAGAAAAGCAGAATCGCAAACGCGCGCATTTGCAATCCTTCATCGACCGCTTCAAAGCCAAGGCCACCAAGGCCAAGCAGGCGCAAAGCCGCATCAAGGCGCTGGCCCGCATGGAAGAACTGGCGCCGTTACGCGCAGCGGCCGAATTCTCGTTTGAATTCCGCGAACCACTCAGCGCACCGAATCCCATGCTGGTCATGGAAGACGTTGATTGCGGCTATCGCATTGAATCCGAAACCGATCACAGTTTTACCGAGAGAAAAATCGTCGGCGATGTGCAATTCTCATTGCAAATCGGCCAGCGCATCGGTCTGCTCGGCGTCAATGGCGCCGGTAAATCGACACTGATCAAAACCATCGTCGGCGAATTGCCGCCGCTGCACGGCACGATGCAAACCGGCAAAGGGCTGTCCATCGGCTACTTCGCCCAGCACCAGGTGGAAATGCTGCGCCACGACGAATCGCCGCTCTGGCATCTGGCGCACATTGCGCCCGACGTGCGCGAGCAAGAATTACGCAACTTCCTCGGTGGTTTCAACTTCCCCGGCACCATGGTCACCAGCCCGATCAAACCGTTTTCCGGCGGCGAAAAAGCCCGCCTGGCGCTGGCCATGATCGTCTGGCAGCGCCCTAACCTGCTGCTGCTTGATGAACCGACGAACCATCTGGATCTGGAAACCCGCGAAGCCCTGACCGACGCGCTCGCCCAGTTTGAAGGCACACTCGTCGTCGTCTCGCATGATCGCCACCTGCTGCGCGCCACCACCGACCAGTTCATCATCGTCGCCGACGGCAAACTCCAGCCTTTCGATGGCGACCTCGATGATTACCGCGACTGGCTGTTCAAAAACAAACTGGCCAAAGATGTTCCCCCTTCCCTGCCCGTTGCAGAGAAAAAAGACGCCTTGCCACAAGCCAAGCCCATCCCCGTTGCCGACAAAATCGACGACAAAGAAAAACGTCGCAAAGATGCCGAAGAACGACAACGCATCGCCGCCCAGAGAAAACCCATAGAAGCCCGCATCAAACGTCTGGAAGAACAATTAGCCAAGTTACAGGCGAAAAAACAAGACATCGCCACCCAGATGGAAGACAGCGAGATCTACAGCGACGCCAACAAAGAAAAACTGAAAAACCTCTTGCTGGATCAGGCCTATCTGCTCAAAGAACTGGAACAAGTCGAATCCGACTGGCTGGAACAGCAAGAATTCCTGGAAGCCGTCGGCTGATTAGCTCTCAGAGTTTGACTCACGCCCCCCTCCCTCACCAAATTTCAGCATCAGGTGTCGCCACAACCAGCGGCGCCTGATGCTGGGCATGCAACAGCAATCCACCTGCTCACAACTTTGCAGCAGAAACAGTCACATCAACAGCGTAAACACGGTGAGCCTGAGCGCGCCATGAAATAACGGAGATATCCGGCCAGAATCTCTCGTAAACTTAAAAAATGAGGGAGTATATGCAAAAATCGCCAGATTGCCAGCGTATTGATTGCGCTTTAAAAAATACTGGGAATGAGTATATCTCAACAAAATGGCGCACAACCGAGAGTCGCAGCCTCTAATCCAGCCCAAGCGCCAGATGACATACCCGCATTGAAGGCACCAAGAGCGTCGCCACCTGCTGGAAAACGGGATGGCGTAGTATAGTAATTGACATTCATGGAGACGCTGCTTTTGAACGATACGCGCCGATTATTCTCTCAACGACGAGGAATTGACTTCAAGTCCTCATCCCGAAAAAGAGCATTCTATGCTTTGCTTGCGGGCGCCTATTTAATTGCGGGCTACGCCTACTTTTTCAAATACCAACTATGGCCGCCGTTTTGGCCACCGCAAAAAGCAGCGATCATGCTGCTTTTCTGGATTCGTACTGAGGGGGATTTATTCATGGCGATGTTTGTCTTTGGATTACTCTTCTTGTTACTCGGACCGGTTCTTGTCATTTGGGGCATATTGGATCTGTTTATGCCAAGCAAACAACGCTGATCGCCGCAAAGGCCGTCTTTGTTCTGGCCTTAGTCACCTGTGGAAATTCATATAGAAAGCGAGATCATCCTCCATGAAAATAGCAATTCTCGGTGGCGGCGTTGCCGGTGTCAGCAGTGCCATTGCACTCAGCTTAAAGGGATTCGATGTCAGTCTCTACGAAAGGCACGAGCAGGCATCGGATATTGGTGCGGGCATTGTCATTTGGCCGAATGCGGCATTTGTGCTGGATCAGCTTGGCGTACTGAACGCAATCGACGCCAAATCTGGCCGACCGACAAAAATGCAAAGACGCAGCAGCACGAACGACAATTTGGGCGCGATAGATATTGAAGAAATCAACCGTTTAATGGGATATGCCAGCCGGTCCATACTCAGAAGCGATTTTCAACACATTCTGCTCACGAGACTGGCGTCTTTAGGTGTTCGCGTTCACTACGGCCATGCGGTGAACAGCATTGTAAGCAAGAGCACAGGACAGGCTGAAGTTCACTTCCAAAACGGCACGCAGCTGACTGCAGATGTGTTGATCGGTGCCGATGGTCGCATGGCTTCGTACGCGCGTCGCTATGTCCACGGCGACAATGCCCCCGTCTATCAAGGTTTCATCAACTGGGTGGGTGTGTATGAGGCCGACGAAGATTTTTTCCAGGAAATCGAGGTAAGCGATTATTGGGGTATAGGCGAGCGCTTTGGCATTGTTCCCATTACCAAGCGCAAAGCCTATTGGGCCGGCGCCATCGCCAGCGCCGACATTGGGCTAAAAAATCCAGACAACTATCAAGCAGAACTGGCGTCGGTTTTCGCGCACTGGCCGACAGCGGTGCAAATGATGATTCAGCACACGCCTGCCGAACGCATCAATAAAATTTATGTGCATGACCATGACCCCATCCAGACGTGGCATAAGGACAATCTGATTGTGATTGGCGACGCTGCCCATGCGCCATTGCCGACATCTGGTCAAGGCGCGTGTCAGGCGCTGGAAGATGCCTGGCACCTTGCCAATGTGCTGCAAGAGAGTCCACACGATATCCAATACGCCTTTGCTGAATTCACAAAACTTCGCGCCGGGAAAACGGCCGGTATCACGATGGCAGGTCGTGGCTTTGCAGCATCACTGTTCAATCGCGA
>JAGWUK010000293.1 GCA_028868455.1 Burkholderiales bacterium
AAACCTATGCGAGGATACCCTTCTTTCTGTGCCCAGCCGCGCATAATGATGGCATCACCGTCTTCCAGGAAAATCCGTTGCTCGCCGTTTTCCAGCGCAATCGTTTTTTTACCACCTTCGGTCAGTTCCAGCAAAGAGCCGGCCTCTTCCGGTGCCGGGCCGGACTGTGTCCCTGATCCCAGCAAATCGCCAGGATTCAGATTGCATCCATTCACGGTGTGGTGTGTCACGAGTTGAGAGATGCTCCAGTATGAATGCCGGAAATTGGATAAGGACAAGCGATGTGGCGCTGTAGCGTCGTTGCGCATTTTTTCTGTTTGCAGCAACACTTCCAGTTCAATATCGAACGCGCCACTCTCGTGTAAATCGGCCGATTCCAGATACGGCAAAGGTTGCGGATCAGCCGCATCACGCGTCCAGGCACGGCGATATGGCGCCAGGGCTTCCAAAGTGACCACCCACGGAGAAATAGTCGACGCAAAATTTTTGGCCAGGAAAGGGCCTAACGGCTGATATTCCCAAGCCTGCACATCGCGAGCCGACCAGTCATTCAACAGGCACAGTCCAAACACATGCGACTCCGCTTTGTCCATATTGATGACATCGCCCAGCGCATTTCCCTGACCAATAAAAATACCGATTTCCAGTTCGTAATCCATGCGTTTGGCTGGACCGAATACCGGTGTTTCGGATGTAGGCGGTTTGGTCTGTGCAACAGGGCGCTTGAATTTCTGACCCGACACGCCGATAGACGATGCACGGCCATGATAGCCAATCGGCACCCACTTGTAGTTCGGCAGCAAGGGATTATCAGGACGGAACAATTTACCGACAGCCGTCGCATGATGGACGGACGTATAGAAATCAGTGTAGTCGCCAATCTGTGCAGGCAACGCAAATTCCGCCGCACTTTGCGGTAACAGGCAGGCTTGCAATGCGGCCTGCTGACCCGCGCCTTCGCGCAGGACACGCGACAACGCCAGGCGTAATGCGGCCCACACGGGCGCACCCAAGGCCATCAACGCATTCAAATTGCTGGAATTGACCGCAGTTGTGAAATATCCGCCCTGCAAATCCGTATAACCGGCAAATGCATGTGCGGCGTGCGCCGCCGCCAAATCAAGAATCTGATCCCCAATGGCTACACCGATGCGAAAAGCCTGGGAACTTCCTTGTCTGCGAAAAATTCCGTAGGGCAGATTCTGGATAGGAAAGTCGCACGCTGCCGCGTTCGCTGAAGCGACCCAGCTGCGCAACTTCACGTCATGCGTTTCGTTGAGTTGTACCGTCATTTATTTTTGCTCCGGATTAAAATTTTTCTTGATACCTTGCCAGCACTGGAAATAATCAGCCTGCAACTGCGGTGATGCCATTGCTGCGCTGGTTGGCTTGATGATATTTCTCGTTTCAATCATAAACGCCATTGTATCGCTGACCTTGTTCGGCACACTGGTATCCATGTTACTGGCCTTTTCAAAGGTCGGCGCATCCGGACCGTGACCACTCATGCAATTATGCAGGCTCGCTCCGCCTGGACGGAAACCAGCCGATTTGGCGTCATATTGGCCATGAATCAAACCCATGAATTCGCTGGCGATATTGCGATGGAACCAAGGTGGACGGAATGTATTTTCAGCCGCAAGCCAGCGTGGAGGGAAAATCACGAAATCTATCGTATCCACGCCCGGTGTATCGCTGGGTGCTTGCAACACCAGGAAAATAGAAGGGTCCGGATGATCGTAGCTGATAGAACCTATGGTATTGAAATGACGCAAATCGTATTTGTACGGCGCAAAATTGCCATGCCATGCAACCACATCCAGCGGCGAATGCGCAATTTTTGCCGACCATAAATTTCCGCTGAATTTGGCGAGCAACTCAAAATCACCTTCCTTATCCTCGTACCAGGCCACCGGCGTCTGAAAATCGCGTGGATTGGCCAGGCCATTGGAACCGATTACCCCCAGATCAGGCAATTTCAGCATCGCACCAAAATTTTCACACACATAGCCGCGCGCTTCACCATCCGGCAATTGCACCTGGAAGCGAACTCCGCGCGGGATCACCGCAATCTCTTGCGGTTCCACGTCGATCAATCCCAATTCCGTGCGCAAATGCAGGCGCCCTTGTTGCGGAATGATCAGCAATTCAGCGTCGGCATCGTAATAGAATCGGTTCGACATATCGCTATTCGCTGCGTACATGTGAATGGCGCACCCGGTTTGCGCATCCGCCGAGCCATTGCCTGCCATCGTCATCCAGCCATCAATAAAATCGACAGACGCGGTCGGCATTGGCATTGGATCCCAGCGCAATTGATTGGGCGTTGAAGGGGCTTGTCCAAAATCATTGGTCATGCCGCCATTACTGATTTGCTGAAACGGCTGATGCATAGCAGCAGGCCGGATTCTGTACAACCATGAACGACGATTAGCATGTCTGGGCGCAGTAAAGGCCGTTCCCGAAATTTGCTCTGCATACAAACCGTAGGCACATTTCTGTGGAGAATTCTGGTTCTGAGGTAATGCTCCCGGAAGTGCCTCGGTAGCAAATTCGTTAGCGAAACCTGTCTGATAGCGGCGATGTTCTTGATTGCTCATCTTGCTTTCCTGCTATGAATTGAAATGGAAGGTTTTCACTGTAATGCAAACTTCGCTGTTTTACGATATAAATACAAAAATGTACTACATTCATATTGTGAATAATGCTGGAACCAAAAGACATCGATCTGAACTTGCTGGTGGTATTCCAGGAAGTATTTCAGGATCGCCAGATTTCATCTGTCGCGCGCAAGCTAGGACTGTCGCAACCCGCAGTCAGCAATGCGCTGGCACGCTTACGCCGTAGTTTTGGCGATGAATTATTCGTGCGGACGGCAGCGGGCATGCAACCTACCGCTCTGGCAGATCAATTGGCGGAACCGGTTGCGCTGGCACTTACGCATATTACGCAAGCACTCAATCGCCAGGAAAGCTTTGACCCGGCCAGCAGTCGCCGGCACTTCACGATTGCGATGACCGACGTCGGTGAAGTGTATTTCATGCCTTTACTTGCGCAGCATTTGCACAGCCTGGCACCGCAAATCCAGCTCTCTACCGTACGCGCCACGGATATCGATCTGAAAACGGAAATGGAATCCGGGCGCATCGACCTGGCGGTCGGCGCGTTCGACAACCTTTCCTATGCCTGGTATCAACGCCGTCTATTCAAGCAAAACTATGTCTGCATTTTGCGCAAGCAACATCCACTGGCCGATCAAAAGATTGGCCTGAAAGAATTTCTCTCGGCACAGCACCTGATCGTGGCATCGCAAGAGAATCCTTATGCAAGAGTCAACCAAAGTCTTGAAAAAGCAGGCATCACCGCTTCGGCACATCTGCGGGTTCCGCATTTTGTGGCCGTCCCCTATATCGTCAGCAGCAACGATTTGCTTGCCACCGTCCCGCAAAAACTGGCAGAAAGATCCGCCGCGCCGTTTGGCCTGGAGTATTTCAAACCGCCTATCCGTCTGCCATCACTGCAAACCAATATGTTCTGGCATCGGCGATACAATCAAGACGCCGGCAATCAATGGCTGCGCGGATTCATCTCTGAACGATTTGTCGAGTGAGCCTATCGCTAACGCTTCATGGCTGAAAATACTTCACGCAATCACTGAAACGATTTCCGCCATCACGTCTAGATTTTCACCTACACTTTGCATCATTCGCTTTCCCCCTGGAGAATTGCCATGCCCGTCATTACCTGTGTAGAAGATTTGCGCCTGCTGGCCCAAAAACGCGTGCCTAAAGCTTTTTATGACTATGCCGACAGCGGCTCCTATACGGAGAGCACTTATCGCGCAAACACGGATGACCTGGCGGCGATCAAATTGCGGCAGCGCGTGGCCATCAATGTGGAAAATCGCTCAACCCGCACCACCATGGTAGGTCAGGAAGTCAGCATGCCAGTCGCCATCGCTCCCACGGGGTTAACCGGCATGCAATGGGCAAATGGTGAAATGCTCGGCGCCATAGCGGCAGAAAAATTTGGGATACCGTTTACCTTGTCCACCATGAGCATTTGTTCGATTGAGGACGTCGCCAGCGTGACAACTAAACCGTTCTGGTTTCAGCTCTATGTGATGCGCGATCGTGGTTTTGTTAAAGAAATGATACAACGTGCCAAAGCAGCAAAATGCTCCGCACTGGTATTGACTCTCGATTTGCAAATTCTTGGACAACGCCACAAAGATCTGAAAAACGGCATGTCTGTCCCACCGCGTTTAACCCTTGCAAACATCCTTGACCTGGCAACCAAACCAGGATGGGCATTGCGCGCACTGGCTGGTCGCAAGACATTCGGAAATCTGGCTGGCCATGTCAAAGGCGGCGACGGCATCCTGACCCTGAGTCAATGGACAGCAAGTCAGTTTGATCCAACGCTATGCTGGGACGATGTGGAATGGATTAAAAAAGAATGGGGTGGAAAATTAATACTGAAAGGCATTCTGGACGAAGAAGATGCACGACTGGCGGTCGGATGCGGTGCCGATGCAATCGTCGTCAGTAACCATGGTGGCCGTCAGCTCGATGGCGCCATGTCGTCCATTCAGGCTTTGCCGCGCATCGTGGAAGCGGTCGGCCATCAGACAGAGGTCTGGTTCGACGGCGGCATTCGCACAGGACAGGACATTCTGAAAGCGACGGCACTCGGCGCGAAAGGAAGCATGATAGGCCGGGCCTTTCTATACGGTCTGGGTGCAATGGGTGAAGCTGGCGTAACCAAAATGCTGGAAATTCTGCAAAAAGAGCTGGATGTCAGTATGGCACTGACTGGCACCAAAGATATCCGTGAAGTCGGACCTTCGAATTTGATTCAGCCTAAATAAACAGCCGGATCTTCATCTGAAAAAAGTGACCGTGTCGTATTGACACGGTCACTTTTTTAGATCGGGTTGTACGAATCGTTTAACCAGATTCGCACACAACACGTTTTAATTTCA
>JAGWUK010000294.1 GCA_028868455.1 Burkholderiales bacterium
ATACACTGGCTCAACTTGCATAGTCTGCGGTGTATTTTGCATATGCATGACACATAGACCGACATCGGACGTGGCCACGGCACTAATCGCACCAGCAGCCCGAAATCCATTAATATCATTAATCATGTCCACGCCTGCCAAAATCGACTCACGCATTACTTCCGTCTTATAAGTGTCAACCGACAAAGGGACACCACAGTCGCGAAGAGCATAAATTACTGGCATGACCCTATCCAGCTCCTGATTTAACGACAAGGGCATCGCTCCTGGTCGGCTAGACTCGCCACCTACATCGATAATATCAACACCATCCGCCAGCATTTGCTCGGCTCGGGAAATCGCATTATTCAACGAAAAGTGTTGCCCGCCATCAGAAAAGGAATCTGGCGTTACGTTCAATATTCCCATGACTAAAGGTTTGAAATTTGCACCTTGCATAGGAAACTGGTAACGACCACATTTGAAAAAATTAATCATTGCAAAAAACTAAGGGTGAGGATCACTCCCCACCCTTATAAAAATCACGAGTTAATAAATTCAGGCAGGTGCCGTAGCATTCGGCGACACGCCACCCGACGTGCTGTCTGATGAAGATTTGCCTGACGATTGGCCAAGCTTAGGCGGGCGAGGCTCAACGCCATTCATAATATCGTTGACTTGTTCAGCATCAATCGTTTCCCAATTCAAAAGTGCTTTAGTCATAGCCTCAACCTTATCGCGATTTTCTTCGAGCAATTTCCGCGCAAGCGCATATTGACTATCCAGAATGGAGCGAATTTCTGCATCTACTTTTTGTTGTGTGGCTTCAGAAATAGTCTTGGAAGCCATGCCAAAGTAACCTTCTTGTTGGTTGTCTTCGTAAACCATGACCCCCATGCTGTCAGACATCCCGAATCTTGTCACCATTGATCGCGCCAGCTTAGTTGCTCTGGCAAAATCGTTAGAGGCGCCTGTAGACATTTGACCGACAAAAATTTCTTCAGCAATACGTCCGCCAAACAAAATGGAAATTTCTTCCAACATTTTGTCTTTGTAGCCACTAATCTGGTCATGTTCCGGTAACTGCCAAGTCAAACCCAACGCAAAACCTCTCGGCATAATTGTGACTTTGTGTACCGGATCGGCCTTTGGCATCAGTTTCGCGATAACGGCATGACCAGATTCGTGATAAGCCGTGTTACGACGTTCTTCTTCACGCATCACCATCGACTTACGTTCCGGTCCCATGAAAATTTTATCTTTTGCGTCTTCAAAATCCAGCATTTCAACCAAGCGTTTATTGCGCCGAGCTGCAAATAAGGCAGCTTCGTTGACCAGATTAGCAAGATCCGCTCCCGAAAATCCTGGAGTTCCACGCGCCAAAATATCTGCCTTAACGTCGGAAGAAATAGGGACTTTACGCATGTGCACATTCAAAATTTGTTCGCGACCACGAATATCAGGCAGGCCTACAGAAACCTGACGATCAAAACGACCTGGGCGCAATAATGCCTTATCCAGAACATCCGCGCGGTTTGTCGCCGCAATCACAATCACACCAGAATTGGCTTCAAAACCATCCATTTCCACCAGCATCTGATTCAACGTTTGCTCACGCTCATCATTCCCACCGCCCATGCCGGCACCGCGATGACGCCCTACCGCGTCAATTTCATCGATAAAAATAATACATGGTGCGTGTTTTTTTGCATTATCAAACATATCGCGCACACGAGATGCGCCTACGCCGACAAACATTTCCACAAAATCCGACCCGGAAATAGTGAAGAATGGTACTTTCGCTTCACCGGCAATTGCGCGCGCCAATAACGTTTTACCAGTACCAGGAGGACCAACCATTAAAACACCGCGAGGAATACGTCCACCTAATTTTTGGAATTTCGTCGGGTCCCGCAAAAAGTCGACAACTTCGGTCACCTCTTCTTTGGCCTCATCACAACCTGCGACATCTGCAAAGGTCACATTGTTGTTGGTGTCATCCAGCATACGTGCTTTTGACTTACCGAAAGAAAACGCCCCCCCCTTGCCCCCACCTTGCATTTGACGCATAAAAAACACCCATACGCCAATTAATAACAGCATCGGGAACCAAGAGATGAAAACCTGAGAAAGGAACGATGGCTCTTCCGGCGGTTTATTGTCGAATTTAATGCCGTTATTCACTAAATCGCCAACCAGACCACGATCAAAAATAGTCAACTGAGACTTGATTTTTTTGCCATCAGTCGTTGTCGCAATTACCGTCCGGTTAGCATCGTCAATCGTAGCTTCTTTAATATGCTTAGCTCTGACTTCGTCCAAAAATTCGGAATATGGAATTGGTGTCATTCCTGCACCAATACTCTTTCCATCAAACTGCTTAAAAAGTGTAAAAAGCACCAGGGCGACAACGACCCAAATAGCAGCTTTTGAAAACATATTATTCACGAGAACTCCTTGGACGCGATGTCGCGCCATTTGACACTGTAAACATTCATTCTACCCGCAATAGATAGGGCTTGCTAGCCAACATATAATGCCTGCATTGATGATTATCAAGAGGCAAACTGATTATTCAGCCTGCTTTAGTCCCTTACCAAGCAAAAATATTTCAGATGACTTGTCTTTGCTGGCTTTAGGTTTTTTGTTTAAAACAATTTTGAATTCACTCTTGAACATGTCAACAATTGCGTTATAACTTGGCCCATGAAAGCACTTAACCAACAACGCGCCGTTCGGCTTCAGATGTGCCAGTGAAAAAGCGACCGCCAGTTCAATGATATATTCAACTCGCGCGGCGTCAACCGTGGAGTGACCAGAGAGATTCGGGGCCATATCAGATAGAACAAGATCAAGCTTGCGCCCTTGCAATCGGGACTCAAGCTGATTTAGAACTTCATTCTCCCTGAAATCACCTTGGATGAACTGCACATCTGCGATCGGCTCCATAGGTAGTAAATCAAGAGCAAAAATTTCCCCCGAAATACCGCCTCCCTCTTTTCCACCCAATTTATTTCTTACATATTGCGACCAACTACCGGGCGTCGCCCCAAGATCGACAATCAATTGGCCAGGTCTGATTAGCTTTTCAACTTCATCAATTTCCTTCAGTTTATATACGGCACGGGCGCGATAGCCCTCTTTCTGTGCAAGTTTCACATAAGGATCATTAATATGATCGTGAACCCAATTTTGATTGAATTTATTCTTTGCCATTCGCGTAAAATACTGCTTTTAAAGGAATTACTATGTTAAAACTTACGCCCGCCGAAAGAAGCGAACTCCGATCCGAAGCACACTCCCTAAAACCCATCGTATTAGTTGGTGAAGCTGGCCTATCCCCAACTGTCATCAATGAAATTGATGTCGGTCTGAATTCTCATGGACTCATAAAAGTGCGCGTATTCGGCGATGATCGCGAAGCGCGTATAGCCATGTACGACAAAATCTGCACTGAACTTAACGCTGCACCAGTGCAACATATTGGGAAGCTTCTGGTTATTTATCGCCCGAAAATAGAAGGAGAAAAAGAAACCCGGCTTGTTAAAAAGGGGCGCGGAATGCGAGAAGTTACCATTGTTAAGCCAAGCCCCAGCGGTACTAAAAAACCGACGGTCTCAAAAGTGCTGGTGAAAGGCAATGAACGTGTCACGCAGGGAGGCAACATCAAGCGTGCAAAACCACGCCAAAGTAGCGCAAAAAAATCCGCATTAAAAAACAATTAACGATAACGTAAGCATCATTAGTAATTAATGCAACTAATAAGTGTCCGGCCAACACAAAAGGCCGGAACACAGCACACCCTCAGATTAAACGTACAACACTTCCAACACTTCATACTCACGGACACCGGCAGGCGCCTGCACGCCGACCACGTCGCCAGCATACTTACCTATTAATGCTCGTGCAATCGGAGAAGTAATCGATACTTTGCTTAATTTAATGTCGGCCTCATCTTCACCAACAATTTGATAGCTCACTTTTTGCTCAGTTTCCAGATCTTCCAGATGCACAGTCGAACCAAACACGATGCGACCTTCAGCGTCCAGCGTAGCGGGATCAATAATCTGCGCGGCCCCCAACTTCCCTTCAAGCTCCATAATCCGGCCTTCAATGAATGCTTGTCGTTCTTTCGCCGCATCGTATTCCGCATTCTCAGATAAGTCGCCCTGAGCGCGCGCCTCTGCAATTGCATTGATCACATCTGGCCGTTCTTTCGTCTTCAACTGATGCAATTCTTGTTTTAATAATTCTGCACCAAACTTGGTGAGAGGTACTGTACTCATATTATTTACGCTCATAAAAGTAAAAACACAGAGGCCACATCCGACACCAGCAATGCCAATGTCTTTTGTGACCTCTGCATAGAGTTTAACACTGAAGGAGAATCACCTCACCTTCAGCATTAAATTTATAACTTAGTTTAAGGACTTATGCAGTCCTTGTAAATCATAAACATGCAATTCGTTTAGATGACGCATTCCTTCGACAGCAGCTTCTGCACCAGCTATTGTCGTGAAAGTAGTCGCCCGGGCAATCAACGCCGAAGTACGAATTGCGCGTGAATCGACGATCGCATTGCGCTTTTCTTCTACGGTATTGATCACCATCGCAATTTCATTGTTTTTAATCATATCCACAACATGCGGACGACCTTCAACAACTTTATTCACAACTGATACAGGCACACCCTCTGCCGCAATTGCAGCAGCAGTGCCGCGTGTAGCAACAATAGAAAAGCCAAGCTCAACCAGATTCTTGGCGACCTTCACGCCGCGCGGCTTGTCGCTGTTCTTGATACTGAGGAAAACATTGCCTGAAGTTGGCAATTTAACGCCAGCACCCAATTGCGACTTAACGAATGCTTCCCCAAAAGTTTTACCGACACCCATGACTTCACCGGTGGACTTCATCTCAGGTCCGAGAATTGTATCCACACCGGGGAATTTCACGAACGGGAATACCGCTTCTTTCACACTGAAATA
>JAGWUK010000295.1 GCA_028868455.1 Burkholderiales bacterium
TTGGCTACGATTTCTTGCGTGCTTCGGCTGTGGCCAAGGTATTAAACGTGGCATGTAATGCGGCTGCCCTGGCATGGTTTGGGTTTAGCGGGCATGTTATTTGGATGCTTGGCGGCATGATGGCTGTATGCGGCATCGGTGGTTCGGTACTTGGAAGTCATCTTGCGATCAAGCACGGAACAGGCTTTGTGCGGAAAATGTTTTTGCTGGTTGTTGTTGCATTGATATGTAAAACAAGTTATGACGGATTTTTGCGTTGATTGTTTCACGTGAAACACTGCTGATAAAGTGATGATACATATGTCAATTGCATAAAACCGGTGTGCCTGGGAGGTGCTGAAGTGATATTTCCGTGCTACCTGAAGAGGCGTTTTTTCGGCTAAGTCCATTTGTTTCACGTGAAACAAATGGACTTAATTTTTTGTCGGACAGGGTTTTGAAAGTAAGCGCCGCATAAAACAAACTATAATCGTGCCTCCCAGAGTTGAGTTTGTAAGAAGAAGCGAGCTATGTTTTATCCAAAAGAATTTGATGTGATTGTTGTCGGCGGTGGTCATGCTGGTACGGAAGCTGCCCTTGCCGCAGCGCGTATGGGGCAGTCCACATTGCTGTTGACCCATAATATCGAGACGCTAGGGCAGATGTCCTGCAATCCTTCCATTGGCGGAATCGGAAAGGGGCACCTGGTCAAAGAGGTGGATGCAATGGGTGGCGCGATGGCCATTGCAACAGATGAGGCGGGCATACAATTCCGCATTCTGAATTCTTCCAAGGGGCCAGCCGTACGGGCAACGCGGGCTCAAGCCGACCGGATGCTGTACAAACAGGCGATTCGAAGCCGTTTGGAAAATCAGGCCAATCTCTGGTTGTTTCAGCAGGCAGTCGATGATTTATTGGTGGAAGGTAATCGTGTCGTTGGTGCGGTGACGCAAGTCGGCATCAAGTTCCGGGCGCGTGCCGTTGTGTTGACGGCTGGTACTTTCCTTGATGGAAAAATCCACGTTGGGTTAAATAATTATTCCGCAGGACGTGCTGGCGACCCGCCGGCAGTATCTCTGTCGGCGCGTTTAAAAGAATTGGCATTGCCGCAAGGTCGCCTGAAGACCGGCACACCACCGCGTATTGATGGCCGCAGTATCGATTTTTCGCTGATGCAAGAGCAGCCGGGCGATCTTGATCCGGTACCGGTATTTTCATATATGGGTAGCACCAGTATGCATCCACGGCAGTTACCGTGCTGGATTACCCATACCAACGAGAAAACGCATGACATTATTCGTGGCGGTCTGGATCGTAGTCCGATGTATACCGGTGTGATTGAAGGTGTAGGGCCGCGATACTGTCCATCGATAGAAGACAAGATTCATCGTTTTGCCAGTAAAGAGTCACACCAGATATTTCTGGAGCCAGAAGGCCTGACCACCAACGAGTTTTATCCCAACGGTATTTCTACCAGTCTGCCGTTTGATGTGCAGCTGGACTTGGTGCGCTCCATGCGCGGCATGGAAAACGCTTACATCCTGCGACCTGGATACGCCATTGAATATGATTATTTTGACCCGCGCGGTCTGAAATCTTCGCTGGAAACACGGACGATCGAAGGCTTGTTCTTCGCAGGGCAAATTAACGGCACGACAGGTTACGAAGAAGCAGCGGCGCAAGGCATGCTGGCCGGACTAAACGCGGCCTTGCAAACGCAAGGCAGGGATGCGTGGGTGCCACGCCGCGATGAAGCATATCTTGGTGTGCTGGTGGATGACTTGATCACCAAGGGTGTACAGGAACCATACCGGATGTTTACCAGTCGCGCCGAATTTCGCCTGAGTCTGCGCGAAGATAATGCTGACATGCGCCTGACAGAAATAGGGCGCAAGCTAGGGTGCGTCAGCGATGCGCAATGGCAGATGTTTGAGCAAAAGCGCGAAAGTGTTTCACGTGAAATGGAAAGACTACGCTCAACCTGGGTGAATCCGCGCATCGTGCCAGATGTTGAGGCCGAGCGTGTCGTTGGCAAGGCCTTGGAGCGTGAATATTCACTGGCAGATTTGTTGCGCCGCCCGCAAGTCACTTATGAAAGTCTGATGAGTTTGCAAGGTTTGGAGGGGCAGGAATTAGCTGGCCCTGCCGTACTTGATCCGGCAGTGCGCGAGCAGGTGGAGATTCAGGTCAAATATGCCGGCTATATCGACCGGCAAGCGAAGGAGGTCGAACGCCATGCCCACTTTGAAAATCTGAAAATGCCTGTTGGCTTTGATTATATGGAAGTGAACGGGCTGTCTATCGAAGTCAGGCAAAAGTTGAACAAGCATCAGCCAGAAAGCCTGGGCCAATGCGGTCGTATTTCCGGCGTGACGCCGGCAGCAATTTCTCTGCTGTTGGTACATCTCAAAAAACGCGGTTTTAAAGAATTTATGACGAATACAGATGCTTTAGTCGAGGGCCAGGCGGAATGATTCACGTGGAACATGAACTGACAGACATGCTTAAAAGCGGCATCCAGGAATTGCATCTGGATATTTCAGACGCGCAGATCGGGAAAATGATTGCTTATTTGTCATTATTGTCAAAATGGAATTCTGTTTATAATTTAACATCTATACGTGATCCGAAGGAAATGGTCAAGCAGCACTTGCTGGACTCACTATCGGCCGCGCCCGCATTCAAGCATGCCAAAAATGTACTGGACGTTGGCGCTGGTGGCGGACTGCCAGGCATGATGCTGGCAATTACCTATCCCGCTATCAAAATATCCATGATAGACACGGTCAGTAAAAAGACGGCCTTTTTGACGCAAGCCAAGACTGAGCTGGGATTGAAGAATGTCACCGTTTACACGGGCAGGGTAGAAGCGCTGCAAGTGAAAGAGAAATTTGATGTCATTACTTCGCGTGCATTTTCTGAATTATGTAACTTCATCAACTGGTCCGGTCATTTGCTGGCCGACAATGGTCAATTTATTGCCATGAAAGGTATTTCTCCATCGCAGGAAATCGAACGCTTGCCTGCTGGCTGGCACGTAGAATCAATACAGCCGCTTTGCGTCCCCGGTTTGCACGCAGAGCGTCATCTCGTATTTATTAAGAAAATTTCAGACTGACATTTCCCGGAAAACCTTTATGGCAAAAATATTTTGTGTCGCGAATCAAAAAGGTGGCGTGGGTAAAACCACGACCACAGTTAATCTTGCCGCTGGACTTGCAAAACTCGATCAGCGCGTATTGTTGGTGGATCTGGACCCGCAGGGAAATGCCACAATGGGGGCAGGTATCAACAAAGCCAAACTGACAGCATCAGTCTACGAAGTTTTGCTCGGCATGAGCGACGTCAAAACGGCACGCCTGCGATCAGAATCCGGACGATTCGACGTATTGCCGTCAAACAGAGAGCTGGCTGGTGCCGAAGTCGAGATGGTGGAATTGGAAAATAGGGAGAAGCGTTTGCGAGATGCGCTGGCCCTCGTGGCACAAGACTACGACTTCATTCTGATTGATTGTCCACCAGCTTTATCGATGCTGACCCTGAACGGCTTGTGTGCCGCTCACGGCGTCATCATTCCTATGCAGTGCGAATACTACGCATTGGAAGGCTTATCGGATTTGGCCAACACTATTAAAAAAGTCTCGGCAAGTCTCAATCCAGATTTGAAAATTGTCGGGTTATTACGTGTGATGTTTGATCCTCGCATGACTTTGTCACAACAAGTCTCGGATCAATTGGAGCAGCATTTTGGTGACAAAGTATTTAAAACGCTGATTCCGCGCAATGTTCGTCTGGCCGAAGCCCCATCTTACGGAATTCCCGGCGTCGTTTTCGACCCCTCGTCAAAAGGTGCGCAGGCGTACATCGCATTCGGCGCGGAAATGGTTGAGAGAATTAAACTTTTGGATAAATAAGAATGGCAACAAAAAAACAAAAAGGATTAGGGCGCGGACTGGATGCCTTGTTGGGCGGCGCAGACGATTTTGCGGTGTCTGTTCCGAATGTCAGTGGAGCTCCGACCAGCTTATCTGTCAGCCAGATGCAGGCAGGTAAGTATCAGCCGCGCACACGGATGGACGAAGGTGCGCTGACAGAATTGGCGGCCTCCATCAAAGCGCAGGGTTTGATGCAACCGATATTGGTGCGTCCAATTGGGCAGAACAATGGTGTCACCAGGTACGAAATCATTGCTGGCGAGCGCCGATTCCGCGCTTCCCAAATGGCCGGGCTGGACGAAGTGCCGGTATTGGTAAAAGATGTTGACGACCAGTCTGCCGCTGCGATGGCCTTGATTGAAAATATCCAGCGCGAGGATTTGAACCCGTTGGAAGAGGCGCAAGGCATACATCGATTAATTGCCGATTTTTCATTTACGCACGAACAGGCCGCTACTGCCGTCGGACGTTCGCGCAGCGCCGTCTCCAATTTATTGCGTTTGCTGAATCTGGCAAAACCAGTACAGACCATGCTCATGGCGGGCGACATTGATATGGGACATGCCCGTTCTTTGCTGGCAACCGACGCAGCAACCCAGATTCAACTGGCCAATCAGATTGTGGCGAAACGTATGTCAGTCCGGGAAGCAGAAAAATTAGTCACAAAAACAACGGCAGAGCTGAGTTCTCCCGCCAAGACGCGCAACAAATCTGAAAAATCCAGAGACATTACCAGGTTGGAAGAAGAATTGTCAGACATGCTCGCTACGCAAGTTTCTCTGAAGATGGGAAGCAAGGGGCGTGGACAGTTGATGATCGATTTTGCCGACCTGGATTCGTTAGACGGCATTATTCTGAAAATACGCGGCCATTAAATTAGTATGAAATTTTTGATATTACCCGGACTGTATAATTCTGGCCCCCAGCATTGGCAGAGTTTGTGGGAGAACTCATTGGTCAATGCAGTCAGAGTGCAGCAACTCAATTGGGATGCTCCAGAGCGTGATGCCTGGGTTCACGCTCTTTCTTCGGCC
>JAGWUK010000296.1 GCA_028868455.1 Burkholderiales bacterium
CACTAATCGTTAAACCCAAAAACCAAATATCAATGGAAACAATCATCAGTACAAATGTCCGCATTGAATGCACCTCAACCGGTAAACTTGCCGACAAAAAAGGCCGTCTTGTCTTAGGCAAAAAAGGCGACAAAATCCTGTGTCATCCGCGCGCTGCTGAAAAGTATGAGAGCAATGGCTGGATTGAGCCTGTCGGGAAAGAGGACAAGAAAGCGGATCAGGCAAAAGGCAAAAAATAAACGATGTCCAACTTGCTAACATATCAGTATTTTACCTCCGGTAGGGCTTCCATAAAAGGCCTTACCGGAGTAGATACTGGTGGCGTCGTTACAGCGAAGCGGTCAGAACTTGCCAGCTATATTGCAGTAGTCGAAAAAAAGATACTGAAAAGGCTGTTAGGTGATGACCTTTATGCTGCCTTTATCGCTGGGCTGGCTATGACTCCAATCGCTACACGTTGGACGGCACTCAAAGCGCAAATAGTTGATACTACGGCCTTGACTTCACCACTAACCGCATTCGTATGGCACATGTGGCTGACGGATCATCAGGTGCAAAACATGGCTAACGGTCAAGTGAAATTCTCCGCTTCCGATGCCGTACCAATGGCTAACGCTCAAATGATTTGCGATGTGTATAACACTGCCGTGGATGAGTTGAGCGACATTTACGATTGGATTGAAACCAATGCGGCCACGTATCCGGAATGGCAACAAGAGGCGTTCGACTTTAGTTATATTAACCCGTTCGACATATGAGTATGTACCTTATAGACATATTGAACGAAGTAACCGAAAAGACCCGCCTTAAGCTGCAACTGGGCTCACTTACCTATGTCTTTGGGCCTATGTCCGAAATAGTAGCGAAGCTGGCGCAGTTGGCCAGTAATGCAACGACGGCCGAAACGCTTTACCCTATTGTGGCCGTGGTGAGTGACATTGAAGAAAAGAAAGGCGAAAAGCCCGAACTCGACAGCCATGTCACTTTGCCTGCTGTATTATTTGCCTGTACAACTCTGAGAGAATGGAACGCAGAAGATCGTTACCTGAACTCATTTAAGGTAACGCTGCAACCCATTTATGAAGAGTGGATGAAACAATTATCAATGCACCCGAATATCGTCGTGGAAGATCGCGCGCTGATTAAACACTCAAAGACTGACCGCCTTTATTGGGGCAAGTCTGGCCTGTGGGTAAATGGTGGCCAAGCGGTTGAATTACTCGACTGTATAGAGGTGAATTCCGTTGATATGTGGACAAAAAACGTTTGTAAAACCTTTAAAAATCTTTAAAAAATGAGCTTATTGAACATACCGAGCTGCTCGTCTCAATCAGGAAATACAGGCGTTCCGTCCTGTTTCTTCGATCCGGGCAAAATCAACGGGGTTATTTTGATGAAAAAAACAAAATATTTTACCCCGGCAAACATGGCCGACGATGCTACCTTTCTGGCAGCGTTGCAGGCCGCAACTCTGGCGACTGGTGACAGCCGTATTTATCCCGTCTTTCGCTTTCAGGCCGTCGACGATCAATCCGAAGATGTTGTAAAATCAACAACCGGCTACGGTGAGGTTGATTACACCCGTGAGGGTAGTTACAACTGGGTCTTCGAAATGGCATCCGGCGGTCTTTGCTTGCAGGCGAACCTTCGTAAATTCAACTTTCAGTCCGGCGCATGGTCGGCGCTGTTGGTTTATGATGGCAACCACATTGCAGGATGGAAAGACTCCAGCGGAAATCTCCGCGGTTATGACCTTTCAATTTTCCACGCCGAAAAGATGAAAATCAACAACGGCAGCGACAATGCAAAGTATCGCGTTCACGTTTCTATTGCCCGCGTCGATCAGGTCAATGACCTCTTTGGCATCTATGCCGCTCAGGACTTCAATGTCGAAAGTGACGTAATGGGACTTATCAATCTCGAATTGTACGAAGCACTCGCACCGGCTGCTGGAACCGCTACTATCGGTGTTCGCACCGCTTGCGGAAAGGCCAACGTATATGACGATCTGAGTACAGCACTCGCAGCAAAAGCACTCTGGAAAGTGTTAGGTCCGACTGGCTCTGTTGTTTCGATTTCGGATGTAGTGGTGAACTCCACATTGAAAGCGTTTACCGTTACCTTTACCGGTACTGGTGTGCATACTATCAATCTGGAAAGTCCGGCCACATTAGCCGCTGCCTCTGTTGGTGGACCTCCGATCAACGGTTACGAAGGTCTGGCAATTTCGCAGACTATGCCCACTTCGTAAACTTCGACTTATTTTCAATCCATTAAGGGCGGGTGTATTGCCCGCCTTTATTTTTAACCAAACCGAATGACGACCTGCGCAGCCAAAATGAGACTAATTGAACAGATGAACCTTGCACGGCTCATGTCTGCCTCATGTATTGGAGCGGAGGACTTAATGGCACAATTAAACCGGGAACAGATGTCAGCTGGTCAGGATGCCGATGGCGCCGACCTTTATTATTATCGGTCGGATTTTTATGCAGATTGGAAGTTGACGTTACCGAGTTATACAGCTCCCCCTGGGGTTGCCGACTTCAAAGTTAGTGGTGAATTTTCTCGATCCATATTCACACGCGTCGGAGGTGATACAATAGTATTCGATGCAACCGACTACAAAACAGATAAACTACTTGACCTGTCTCCAAACATGTTTGGCCTTACAGACGAGAGTCGCCGGTCACTGAAAGACCAATACCTGCAGGGTGCATTTGTTGCCGCAGTAAAAGACCAAGTAAGACTATGAAAACGTACACTGATTGCTATAATTTACCATTTGCCCGCTTCATTGACGTTATTGTCGATCGAAACTTGCAGGCATTGGTAATATCCGGCACCGCAACGGATGAGCAACTGGAACCTATATGGGAAAAGATATACGAACAATACAACGAATTGACAAAAAATAGTCAATATAGTGACTACAACGCACGGCTGAAAGACTACGGACTGATGAAAACACGTCTTGTAGTGCTGGCCGGTGCCGTTGAAGTCCTGTCAATCGCTTACCGTGACGACGTTGCCGAGGCTTTGCGCAATGTTGGATTCCGGCACACACTTGACCCGATGAAACCGGATGCGTATCTGGAAGAGCTTACCCGGCTATCGAAGCAATGCGGTGCACTATCGCAGCGGGTCAAAATGGCCGAGAAAGAACTGAACGATATTGCCGAACAGATGGAAAAAACAAAGGTAACGCGCCAGGACTTCACAAAAGGAATCGCAGCCGTTAGTCATTTTATGGGTTTCCGGGTAGATGCGGAACAGGTCACAGTGGCCGAATTTATAGAATATCAAAATCAGTTGATGGCTGCTTCACGCCGTCAGCTTAATACGAAAGGGCAGAAATAATGGCAGAAGAAAGGATTGATAGTTTATTTGATGTACCGGCAATATTAAAGGAGCGGGACACGGTACTGGCTGCCATGAAGTCGATTACCGATGAAATGGCAAAAAGTACGGTTGAAGCGTCTAAACAAAAATCCGTACTAACCGATGCAAAAACGGCAAAGGAAGCAGCCGCTGCCATTAATCAGGTCGATGCCGAAACAAAGAAACTGTCAAACAGCACAAAAAAACTGACAGACGAGCAGCGCGCCCTTGAACGACTTAATAAAACATTGGTGCGGGCGCAAGTCCAACAGAGTGAAGCTGGTCAAAAGGTAGTGAATGCGCTTGACCGGGAGCGTGCTGAACTGAAAGCAATATCTTTTGAACGCCAAAAGGCAATCCAGCAGGAGCGCTCACAGGCCGATTACACCCGTGCATTTGCAAAAGAGCTTGACCTCGCTTCTATGAATATAAGCGAGATGCAAAAGGAGTTGTCACGCCTCAATGCAATGTCATTCAAAGGACTTGATGCGAAGCAAATAGCACACGTCAAAGGTCAAATGGCCTTACTGACTGAAGAAATAGGCGACCAACGTAAGGCGATTGCAGCCAGCGGTGATAAATTTAATGTCATGGTTGGGGCATTGCAGGGGCTTGTAGGTGTCACTCAGTTGGTCACCGGCACGATGTCGATGTTTGGTGTCGAGAATAAGCGACTCGAAAAGACAATGATTCAACTCATTGGAATTTCACAGGGTTTAACCGCCATTCATGATATGCACGAAAAGGCAATATTAAAGAATGCAGCAGCGACTATAAAAGACGCTTTTGCAAAGGCGGCAGCAACTATATCAACAAAGGCATACGCAATGGCAACGGGCGGAGCTACAACTGCAACTCGTTTGCTTGGTAAAGCAATGATGACTATTCCATTTATAGCTATTGCAGCAGCTATTGTCGGGCTTGTTATCGCCGTTGGTAAAATGGCAAATGCATACAAGGAAGCGGGCAGTATGGCTAAGTTGATGGAGGACGTACAGACAAAACAGCACGAAATCGCAGCCGATGAAATCGTACAACTTGGCACGCTTGAGCGTCGATTAATAGCAACAAAGGATAATAAAAAAGAATACGCAAAGGTCGTAAAAGAGTATAACGAAACGATAGGGAATAAATATAATGCTTCGTTAAAGGAAACGGCTAATAGTTTTGATGACATTACAAGGGCGGCATTTACGGCTCGTGTGGCTATCATGGAAAATGCAGCAGCACAGGCAGCGGCAGATAAGATGAAAGAACTTGTTTCTAAAAACTTCGACGAGTATTTGGTTTACATGGATGCACAGGTAAAAGTGCAGGAGCTACGAGTTAAAAAAATGCAACAGCTTGAAGATAATGCAAAGATGCGATTTGAATCAACTGAGGAAATGGAAGCATTTTTTCGTAATCAAATAAATTATGATAAACTAATAAGTGAAACGTATGAAGCGGCAGGTGTAAGTTCTAAACTTGCTTATGAATTTGATCGGCTAATGGCTCTCGGAGCTATGTACTCAAAACAAACGGCAGTTGTAACAAGTGGGACAAAGACTCAAACTACCGCCGT
>JAGWUK010000297.1 GCA_028868455.1 Burkholderiales bacterium
TCTCAACAAATATGGCGTCGCCGCTATTGCTGTAATCTGGATCGTTGATTTTGTAAGCCATTGTTTTCCCCTTTTAAAAACGACAGTCATTCGTTTTGCGGACTTCACGCCATACCCGCAATTGATCTGCGACGACATCGAGCGTGTGATACAACTCCTGTTGCAGCGCGTCGCTATGCCAATACGGCAGATGCGACTGTTGCTCGAGCCGCGCCAGCATCGTGCTCAGCACGTCCTGAATCTCGCGCAGTTGTTGTCGTGAGCAAGCTGCCGGCCACAATCGCTTTGACGCGCCAATCGCCTGCATCCATGCCAGCTCTGCCAATGCTTTTCTGAGCCTGCGCCGCAGTTGCGCTGCATTCATTCGTGGCGACGAGACCATTGCGCAAACAGGGAACCCAACACCAGACGTTTTCTGACCATGCATCTCTCGCTCACCAGACTTTTTTTTGCATAGTAAATAATCAACGTTAGAAAATCGTAAGAACGCGAAAGTCTTCATGCGAAATTTCCGCAAAAACCGCCAGCAAGAGCAAAATAGAGGTTTCCCCCGAACTGAATACACATGCAATTCCGACCCGCGTTCACATCTGAAGCAGAACTGCTGACGCAACTCGCCCGGCGCTCCAAAGCGCACTGGAATTACACATCCGACCAATTGCTGGCCTGGCGCGATGACCTGCTGATAACGGCGGATACGCTCGCCGTCCATCCGTGTTTTGTCGCCGACGACGGTGCGCAGCTGGCCGGATTTTTTGTCATGGAACGCACGGAAAACATCTGGACGCTTGCGCATTTCTGGATCGCACCGGAATGCATGGGCAAAGGCCTGGGCCGTGCGCTTTTGCACTGTGCAAGCGGCATCGCAAAACAAGGCGGCGCGACGGCTTTGCAGATCGACGCCGATCCGAATGCGGAGGCATTTTATGCAGCTTGTGGTGCCGTCACGGTGCGCCGCATCGCCGCCCCCATTGCCGGTGATGCACAACGCTGCCGACCACAAATGCTGTTGCAATTGGCAAATGCCAACGACAGTCCGGCGATGCCCTTGAACGAAAATGTGTCTGCTTGCATTCGCTGAAATCGACTCCCCACATTTAAATCAACGATGATCTTGCTACGCCCCGCCCGCCTTTCCGACGCGTCAAATCTCGCAGCTCTCGGCATGCAGGTCTGGCTGCACACCTACGCAACCCAGGGTCTGCGCGATACGATTGCCGATTATGTGTTGAACACATTTACGGAACAGCGCTGTCGCCAGCGCATCGCCGATGCGCAGCAAAGCCTCGTCGTCGCGGAGCGCAATGCCCATCTGGTGGCCTATGCCGCACTGGATTTTTCGACGACACATCCATCCGTACCGGCAGCGGCAACGGAACTCGCGACCTTGTATGTGCAAGCACACTTTTCCGGGCAAGCGATCGGCACGCGTTTGCTGGATGCCTGCGCTGAACTCGCCTTAGAGCGCACTGGCAGTGCGCAATTGTGGCTGACCGTGAATAGCCAGAACAGCCGCGCCCGCCACTTTTATGCCAAACATGGCTACACACAATGCGGCACCAGCTATTTTGAATTCGGCGGTGAGCGCCATGAAAACCTTGTGATGTGTCGCCCGGCGACGCCGCGCAAAGATAAAGCAAGCGAGTAAAATACGCCCATTCTCCCCACCATTCATCGCCATGACCAAGATTTGCCCCAAATGCCGCTACGTCCGCAAAGAGACGGATACTTGTCCTGAATGGCAATGTCCGTCCTGTCAGGTTGCCTATGTCAAAGCCGGTGATGCGCCTTATGTGCGCCCGGAACCTGGCAGCACTGCGCGTCAGGGTCAAAGCCTGGCAGACGCAAACTGGTGGAAATGGCTGATCGTGGCGCTGATCGTTCTGGGTGTCGCATGGCAAAGCAAAATCACGCGCGAGCGACGTATTGCAGCGCGCAACATGTTGAGTGCCCATTCAGAACAGGCAAATGGGCAACCGCTCGTGGTTTTGTATGGCACCAGCTGGTGCGGCTATTGCGCTGCCGCGCGCGCCTTGTTCAAGGCGAATGGCATTCAGTTCACAGACCTGGATGTCGAAACGACCGTGGAAGGCCGCGAGGGGCATAAAAATCTGGGCGGCGGCGGTGTCCCGCTGATCACGATAGGCAGCGAAGTCATGCACGGTTATAACGAAGCCGGCTTGCGTCAGGCACTGGCACCGTGGATGAAAACCGATTAAGTCCAGTGCGGGCGTTGTTGTTCCATCTCACCTACCGCTTTCGCCGGATTTAAATAAAAAAACCGCAGCATGACTGCGGTTTTTTTATTGGCGCCGGCAGATAAGCACTACCAGCCGGATGCTGGTTGACCAGTTAATTACAGACCGGTATACGCCGCGATATAGGTTTTCATTTTTTCTACATCGGCAGACATGACGGCAAAACGTTGTGGCAAGGATTCGATGTTTTCAAATCCGGCCGGACGTTCTGCATCGCGCCCCAGTGCTTCCCGAATAGTTTCATTGAACTTGGCTGGCAAGGCAGTTTCCAGCACAATCATGGGCACACCTTCCTGCAAATGTTCCAGTGCGACCTTGATGCCATCCGCCGTGTGCGTGTCGACCGTGATGCCGTAATCTTTTTCGACCTGACGGATGGTATGGAGACGATCTGCGTGGACGGACTTGCCGGATTCAAAACCAAACTGCGCCACTTTGGCGAATTCGTCACCATCGCTGCCAGGCTTGCCGGACAAATCAAATCCACCTTCCGTTTCGACTTTTTTGAACAAGGCAGCCAGACGTTTCGCGTCACCGCCGAGCAGATCGTAGACGAAGCGTTCAAAATTGGATGCTTTGGAAATATCCATCGACGGGCTGGTGGTGTGCCAGGTTTCTGCCGATTTGCGTACGCGGTAAATGCCAGTGCGGAAGAATTCATCCAGCACATCGTTTTCATTGGTGGCCACGACCAGCTTATCGATTGGCAATCCCATCATGCGGGCAATATGCCCGGCGCAGATATTGCCAAAATTACCGGACGGCACGGTGAACGAGACTTTTTGATCGTTGCTGGTCGTCGCGCTCAGGTAACCACGGAAGTAATACACGACTTGCGCTACGACGCGCGCCCAGTTGATGGAATTGACGGTGCCGATTTTCTGGCGGTTTTTGAATTCCAGATCATTCGATACGGCTTTGACCATGTCCTGGCAATCATCGAACACGCCTTCAACGGCGATGTTGAAAATATTCGGGTCTTGCAGGCTGAACATTTGCGCGGTCTGGAAGGCGCTCATTTTTTTGTGCGGCGACAGCATGAAAACGCGTATGCCTTTTTTGCCCCGCATCGCGTATTCGGCGGCGCTGCCGGTGTCGCCAGACGTTGCACCAAAAATATTCAGCTCGGCATGATTCTTGGCCAGCGTGTATTCAAACAGATTGCCCAGCAATTGCATGGCCATATCTTTAAATGCCAGTGTCGGGCCGTTCGACAGGGCTTGCAGAATCAGTTTGCGCCCGCCCTTGTCCTGCAACACGCGCAAAGGCGTGATCTGCGCGGCGTCTTCACCGGCGCGGACATTGCAATACACTTTGGCCGTGTAGGTTTTATCGGCAATCGCTTTGAGATCGGCTTCGGGAATATCGGTGGCAAATTTTTTCAATACTTGCAAAGCCAGTTCTGCATACGACAATGTGCGCCATGCATCCAGCTCGGCGCCGCTGACTTGCGGGTAGCTGACCGGCAGATACAAGCCGCCATCGGGAGCCAGACCGCCTAACAGGATTTCGGAAAAATTTTGTGCCGCGGTATGCCCGCGTGTAGAAGCGTATTGCATAAATTGACAGAAGTTGGGAAGTTGGTAATGAGGATGCTGCTGATGAAGATTCTCTCTATTATAGCGTTCTTGCCCCGCCAAAACCTACGTTAATTTGGTCAAACCGGCCTGCCATTGCGGCTTCATTCGGTTTTCGCGTCGCAGTGCAGCATGCACAATCCGCGTCATGCCACACGGTCGCACACTGCCCGCCTGCGCGCTTCCATGTGCACCAATGACATCCAAGTACACCTCAGTGCGACGCCGCGCCAGCGGGCGCTTGCACCTCCCCAATAATTTGTATGAAACCCATACTCCAGACCAGTATTTTTAGAGAGCCCAGACGAATACTGCGCAGTCCGGCATTTTCTTTAAAAATAGTGGGGAGTATATCTTCCGACAACTTGTGGCATGTCAGCGATGAATCACTACCATCAGCGCTTTGGCTTCGTTTTTCCCAACGTTGCGGATCGCATGATTTTTGTCGGCTTCATAACGCGCGGTGGCGCCGATTTTGAGTTTTTTACGCATGCCGTCAACTTCCACTTCCACATTGCCTTGCAACACGGTCAAGTGTTCGGTCGCCCCGGGGTCGTGGGAATTGGATACCAGTGCGCCACCCGGCGACAGCGTCAATTCATACCATTCATATTTTCCAGCCAGCTCCATCGGCCCCAGAATACGCAATACGTAGCCCGCATGTTCGCCGGGCAGGGTGGGCGTTTCATGGGCTTCCAGAATGCGGATAGGGTCAAGCTTGCGCACTTCGGACGACAACAGTTCGGCCATGCCCACGCCCAGCGCGTTCGCCAGACGCCACGCGACAGCGATGGTCGGGTTGGCTTTTTCGCGTTCTATTTGCGACAACATGGACTTCGACACACCAGCGGTGCGCGACAGATCCTCTAAAGTCAGGCCGCGCTCCAACCGTAATTTTTGCAAAGTGGCACCGACTTCCGGTGGCGTATTGGGTAAAACTTTTTTCATGAGGGTTCTTGCACAGTTAAAAAAGCTCGATTAATATTCGATATATCGAACTTAAGTTCTAGATATTGAATTATTTAGATTTTCAAAAAATCAGCTTGCATCAGTGTAACAGCAGAATTTGCCGCAAAGACCAAGCACACCAGCATTGACGGA
>JAGWUK010000298.1 GCA_028868455.1 Burkholderiales bacterium
CCGCCAGAATTCAGGCGGCTTTTTTTCAGACTACTTACTGGTTAAAGGCTTAACCTTCACCTAAATACGCAGCCTGGACTTTTGGATCGTCAAGCATATCCTTGGCATTGCCACTCATCGTGATCACGCCGGAATCCATAACGTATCCGCGGTGAGCTGCTTGCAAAGCCAATTTTGCATTTTGTTCGACCAACAAAATAGTAACACCTTGATCCGACACATTCCTGACCACCTCAAAAATCTTCTCCACCATAATTGGTGACAAACCCATCGATGGTTCATCAAGCAAAAGCAAATTTGGATGACACATTAAAGCGCGCGCCATTGCCAGCATTTGCTGTTCACCACCGGACAGCGTACCTGCTAACTGGCCAGAGCGTTCTTTCAAGCGAGGAAAGACAGAAAACCACTTATCAATGTCAGCCGTAACACCCGCTTTATCTTCACGCGTATATGCCCCCATCATTAAATTTTCATGAATCGTCATACGCGTAAAAACGCCGCGCCCCTCGGGAACCATTGCGAGATGCTCCTTGACCAACTCAAAAGAATCACGCCCCTTAATCGATTTGCCAAGGTAATGAATATCACCCTCTACTTTACATTGGGGCAAAGTGCCGGTAATCGCTTTTAGCGTTGTCGTTTTACCGGCACCATTGGCACCAATCAAAGTAATTAATTCACCTTTGTTAACTTCTAAATCGATGCCTTTAACAGCTTTAATGCCACCATAAGCAACTTTCAAGTTGCTAATTTTCAATACATTCTCAGCCATTAGTGAGCCCCTCCCAAATATGCCTCGATTACTGCCGGATTTTTTTGAATGTCAGCTGGCAGACCTTCAGCGATAGGTTTCCCGTAGTCAAGAACAGTCATTCTGTCGCATAAGCCCATCATCAACTTAACATCATGTTCGATCAGCAATATAGTCTTTCCCTCGGCCTTTATTTTTACCAGCAACTCACGCAGAGCAAGCTTTTCTGTCGCATTCATACCCGCAGCTGGTTCATCCAAGGCGAGTAATTTTGGATCCGTAGCAAGTGCACGAGCGATTTCCAAACGCCGCTGATCACCATATGACAAAAATTTTGAAGTGCGTTCAGCAAACTGCCCAATGCCGACAAAATCAAGCAGTTCCTGGGCACGGTTACGTATATTCGCTTCTTCCTTCTTCGCTGCAGCATGTCTGAATATCGCCCCAAAGACGCCTTGGTGTGTACGGATATGGCGTCCAACCATGACATTTTCTAAAGCAGTCATCTCGCCAAACAGGCGAATATTCTGAAAAGTACGTGCAATTCCGGCTTTGGCGACTTCATGCGGAGCCGATGGCGAATATGGCTTACCGTCCAGTTCAAATGTCCCTGTATCTGGCTGATATAAACCTGTAATAACGTTAAAAAACGTCGTTTTACCCGCGCCATTTGGACCAATCAAGCCGTAAATCTGCCCCTTCTTGATATTGATTCCGACATTTGATAGCGCCTGTAACCCACCAAAACGCTTATTGGCGCCTTCAATTTTTAAAATTGTTTGTTCAGTCATCTGAATATTCCTTAAGCAGCAGCTTCATTTGTCTTGGTGATTCTGTCTTCATGCTTTGGAGCGGGCCATAGGCCTGCTGGGCGATTCAACATAACGACAACCATTGTCAGACCGTATAGCAACTGACGCAAAACTTCGACTTCAATCCAGATTTTTCCAAAAAGCATCATCTGAACTGGTTCCACCACGTGACGCAGCACTTCTGGTAAGGCAGCTAACAAAACTGCACCTAAAATAACGCCAGGAATATGACCAATACCACCCAAAACGACCATCGCCAAAATAACAATGGACTCCATCAGCGAAAATGACTCTGGAGATACAAAGCCCTGGAATGATGCGAACATCGCGCCGGAAACACCACCGAACGAAGCCCCCATTGAGAATGCCAGTAACTTGATATTCCGGGTATTGATTCCCATCGCCTTAGCGGCAATTTCATCTTCGCGAATTGCAACCCATGCTCTTCCGAGACGAGAATGTTGCAATCTAGTCGTTACGATAACAACCGCGATACACAAAGCCAGGAAAAGGAAATAATAGGCATTCACGGAAGGCATGCTGAATCCGCCAAAATGCAAAATCGCATGCTCCCCTTCTTTCCCGGCAAGTGATACACCAAAGATATGGATAGGATCAATCATGTTGATACCTTGCGGTCCATTTGTGAAATTGATTGGCGAATTCATGTTGTTCATGAAAATACGAATAATTTCACCAAAACCAAGTGTCACAATCGCAAGGTAATCACCACGTAATTTCAAAGTTGGTGCACCAAGCAAAGCACCAAATAAACCCGCAGTCGCGGCAGCAAACGGAACAATGACCCATACCGATAAGTGAATACCGTTTTGTGCTATTTCAGGGCCAAATACCGTCATTAAGAAATTACCGACGACTGGGTAATTATTGACGAATGATTCCAAAATAACGGCAAATTGCTGAGAGCCAAATATTGCCGCCAAATAAGCGCCGACTGCGTAAAACGCGATATATCCTAAATCCAGCAAGCCCGCAAATCCGACAACTATGTTTAGGCCGAGCGCCAACATGATGTATAAAAGGGCGAAGTCAATAATACGAACCCAGGAATTTCCGAAATTTGCAGCAACAAATGGAAACAAAACCAGCACAACTGCCAATACTGCGAAGCTGGTATAAGCTTTGGCCGGATTTGCTTTTGTATCAAAAATAGTAGACATTGATCTTCCCCTTAAGCACGATCAGCAACACGCTCACCCATGATGCCGGATGGACGCAATGTCAATACAATAATCAAAACAACGAAAGCAAATATATCCTGATACTGGCTCCCCAAAATACCTCCCGTAAAATCTCCGATATATCCAGCACCAAGACTTTCGATCAACCCCAACAACACGCCGCCAACCATCGCACCATAAATATTACCGATGCCGCCCAGTACAGCGGCTGAAAATGCCTTCAAACCAGGAACGAAGCCCATAGCAAATTGAGCCGATGAATAGTTTGCTGCCCACATAACACCTGCAACGGCAGCCAATGCTGCACCGATTGCAAATGTAGCGACAATAACCATATTCGAATCAACACCCATTAAGCCGGCTACCCTGGGATTCTCAGCCGTAGCGCGCATTGCACGCCCCATTTTTGTTTTCTCAACTAGCAAAACCAGACCGACCATAGACAGTGTTGCCAAAACCAATAACAAGATTTGCGTCTGAGAAATGACTGCACCACCAATTGCGACTGGAGTAGAAGACATTATTGAAGGAAATGGAATCGGGCTACGACCCCAAATCATCATTGCGAATGTCTGCACAAGAATGGAAACACCGATTGCCGTAATTAGCGGTGCCAGACGTGGTGCATTGCGTAACTTGCGATACGCTACACGTTCAATCAATATGTTGACTGCGATACAAACCGGAATCGCCCCTAAAATCGCAATAATCAATTTCACTATGCCAGGCAAGTCTGGCGCAACAACTTGAAGCAACTTGAGTATGCTCAATCCAGCCATCGCGCCGACCATCAGCACGTCGCCGTGGGCAAAGTTAATCAGGTTCAATACACCGTAGACCATGGTGTACCCTAAGGCGACCAAGGCGTACATACTGCCCAGAACCAGGCCATTAATAATTTGTTGGATAAAGGTATCCATATTTTGTTTCTCTCTTTATGAACGAATCGAAAATTCCACCGAAAATACTAACGATAGGGCGTAACTGCATTCCCTTTTTTCAGCAAAAATCATTCCTGATAACAAAAACGGCACCTTTTCTAACCAGGTGCCGCTCGAATCTGAACGCCGTCTATCCGAAAAGACGTGTCATCATATTGGGAGCAACGATAGTTTGATCGAAACACATGATAGAACTCTCCTCTGCAACTTTTGGTAAAAGCTTTTGTAATATTTAAACTTCTTGAGTAAATGAGCAAAGATATATCTGAATATTCTGGATTGTATTTTGAATACAAAGTGAAAAGAACCGCACAATCTAAGTACTTTCCACAAATATCTTTGCTAATTCTCACGCTTTATAACCCAAGCATACGCCTGAACTAAATTGTGCCGCAATCTTAAACACGATATCGCAAAATAAAATATCGAAAACCAGGGGAACAACAGATTTTTAATCATTTTAGCTGTTGCAAATTATCTGCCGTCGCTATTGTTTTTCAACGTTTAATCCTTTGGGCATAGGGAAAGTAACACTCTCCTTTACGCCATCCAACATCCGGACGCTTTTTGCACCAAGCTTTTTTAAACTGCTAATGACGTCTTGCACCAACACTTCCGGTGCAGATGCACCAGCGGTAACACCAATCCGAAAGCAGTTTTCAAACCAATCGGGATTGATTTGCGCCGCATTGTCGACCATATACGCAGGCACTTGCATTTTTTCTGCTACTTCGCGCAGGCGATTTGAATTTGAACTATTCGGGCTGCCTACAACCAAAACGATATCAACTCTGGGAGCCATAAATTTGACGGCCTCCTGCCGATTTGTCGTCGCATAACAAATATCCCCTTTCTTCGGCTCACTAATGAGCGGAAAACGCTTTTTCAAAGCATGAATGACCTCAGCGGTATCGTCGACTGATAAAGTTGTCTGCGAAACATATGCCAGCATTTCTGGATTATTCACATTTAACGAGTAAACATCATCAACAGTCTCTACCAAATACATGCCACTTTCACTCTGCCCCATAGTCCCTTCAACTTCAGGATGCCCTTGATGTCCAATCATAATGATTTCACGGCCATCTTTTCGCATTTTGGCAACTTCCATATGCACTTTAGTCACTAAAGGACAAGTCGCGTCAAAAACAGTCAAGCCACGCGACTCTGCTTCTCGCCGAACATTTTGAGAAACACCGTGT
>JAGWUK010000299.1 GCA_028868455.1 Burkholderiales bacterium
CTTTCCGGGGACTTGCTGATACGCGACTGGTCGCAGCAAAACCGTAATTATTTTGCGGCCGTCAAAACGGAAAAAACCATGATGTCCATCATTCTGACGCTGATCATTGCCGTTGCTGCATTCAATCTGGTTTCGACGCTGGTGATGACCGTGACCGAAAAACAGGCCGACATTGCAATTCTGCGCACCCTGGGTGCTTCACCGTTGTCGATTATGAAGATTTTCCTGATCCAGGGCGCGACCGTCGGCCTGCTTGGGACCGCGATTGGTATTGGTCTGGGCGTGCTGGTGTCGCTGAATATTGATGTGATTGTGCCTTTCATCGAACATTTGCTTGGTGTGCATTTCCTGCCCAAGGATTTATATGTCATCAGTGTGTTGCCATCCGATTTGCGCGCCAATGATGTCGTCACGATCGGCACTGTGGCCGTGATTCTGGCCTTCATTGCCACGATTTACCCAAGCTGGCGAGCGGCCCGCGTTAAACCTGCGGAGGCTTTGCGCTATGAGTAATTCAACAGTTCAAGCCGACAGCGTTGTGCTGTCATGTACCCATCTCGGCAAAACTTTCGCGGAAGGCGCAGACGCCGTGCGGGTGTTGCAGGGCGTCGATCTGACGGTGCATAAAGGAGAGCGGATAGCGATTATCGGCGCTTCGGGTTCAGGTAAATCCACCTTGCTGCATTTGCTGGGCGGGCTCGATACGCCAACGACTGGCAGCGTTGTTTTACAGGGTAAAAATCTGGCAAGCCTGAATGAATCTGAGCGCGGCACGATGCGCAACCATGCCTTAGGCTTTGTGTATCAGTTTCATCACCTGTTGCCGGAATTTTCTGCACTGGATAACGTCGCCATGCCATTATTGATTCGACGCGTGGCCAGGGCACAGGCCCACGAAGCGGCAAAAGCCATTTTGGAAAAAGTCGGCCTGAGCCACAGACTCAAACATGTGCCTGGCGAATTGTCCGGCGGCGAGCGCCAACGTGTCGCACTGGCCAGAGCAATGGTGACGCAACCCGCATGCGTGCTGGCCGATGAGCCGACCGGGAATCTGGACGGCAGTACGGCGCAGCAAGTGCTGGCATTGATGCTGGAATTGTCGCGTACACTGGGAACGGCGTTCGTGATTGTTACGCACGATGCAGAATTAGCCAAACGTTGTGACCGGGTTTTCCGTTTGTCGGAACAGGGATTGCAATTGCAGTAAACATGGAAAACAGGGGATGAAACGTCAACGCAATCAGTCGGGTTTATGGCGGCCGCCTGGCATCATCTTGCTAGGCTTGCTGTCGTCGTTCTCCGTGCCTGCGCGGGCAACGGCTGAACTGGTGTTGCAGCTTGAAACTTCACTCACCAGCGATACCAACCCCTTCCGCTTTTACGATGGGCAAAAAGATGCTCAGCAAAATACGATAGAGCGGCAGTCGGACAAGCAGACTGGCACCGAGTTGCGTGCCGGCGCAATTCTGCCGATTGCTTCTGACCGGACGCGTCTGATACTGACAGGTTCTCTCGGTAATCACCATTACAAAAATTATCGCGATCTTGATCATCACCTGAGTGCGGGCGATGCCAGCCTGGAGTGGGCAGCAGGCAATGCGGTGAGTGGCCGGGTGACTGCAGGCAAAGAAGATCGCCTGTTCCAGTACATTAACGGCACATTGACTGATCGCGATCTGTCGCATCAGACGCGCGCTGGCGCAGATCTGAATCTGAAGATCAATAATGACTGGACGGTCACCGCCAGCCTGGATAAATCCGGGCTCGGTTACGATTTGCAGGTGAATAAGCTCTATAACTTTGACGAGCGCGGCAAGCAACTGGGTATCCGCTATATGTCGCCGACTGGCTCCAGTGTCGCCGTGGGGACGCGTTTGTCGGAGACCGTCTATCCGGATAGAAATGCGCAGCAAATCGCCGATCTGGATCAGCGATATAAAGAAACGGAAGTGTATCTGGACGGCGAATGGCGTTACAGCGTGAAGTCGGTAACCAGTGCCCATCTTGGACTGATACGGCGTCGTTACGATAGTCTGGTCGACAATGATACGCGTTTGTTTAATACGCTCTGGCGCGGCACCTATCACTATTCACCGAAGCTGCGGCTGGATATACAGATCTGGGACCGGCCATTTAATATCATCGACCCCACGATTTTATATGTGGTCACCAAGGGTGCCCGTTTCGACGCTCTGTGGAAATGGTCGGATAAAACACAGTTTAATTTTTCCACCTTATTGCAAAATAGCGATCAAACCCTGGTGCCGCGTCTGGCGGCGCTGGAGGATGGTATTTCGCGCAAGGAGACTTTGCAGCGATTTGGGGTCGGGGCCAATTATCAGTTTCAACGTGGATTCCGTCTGTTTCTCGACAGTTTCTATGAAAAAGTGAAACGCGAATCCGATCAGGCCAATCTGAATCAGGCGGTCGTCAAGCTGGGATTTGAATACACTTACGAAAACTTGCCGGGCAGCGCGGCACGCGTCGGCCTGACACGCTATCAGCACTCCTTGAGCGCTTCGGACGCCTTGCGTTAAACATCATGTCTATCCTGAAAAAAGCCAGTCGTTTTGCTGCTCGCCATCTGACTTGCCGCTGGCTGCCTTTGGGAAAAGAAAAAGGCGTGGTCAGTTTTACCTTCGATGATGTACCGGCCAGTGCCTGCCATCGCGGTGCAGAGCTGTTGCAGCAATATCAGGCACGCGGCACGTTTTACATCTGTGGCGGGCTGACGGATGGCGTTGAGCAAACGCAGGCTTGCCACAGCGTGCGTGATTTGCACAATTTAGTCGCCGCTGGTCATGAACTTGGCTGTCACACGTTCTCGCATACCAATTGCGCCAACACCTCTTTGATGGAAATTCAGCGCGACTGGGACAAAAATCAGGCGTTTTTTCATGCAGAAAAATTGCCGCTTTCTGGCTTTGCCTTTCCCTTTGGGGCTTATGATTTTGGTAGTAAGGTCGCCGCTTCAAAACGGTTTTTTTACAACCGTATCACGGGTGGTGGCGCGCAACTCCGCCGTGCAGACTTGTCTGCTTTACGTGCACAGGCCCTGTACGCAGCGACAACGCCGTCGGATGTGATTTTAAAATTGATACAGCAAGTCGCCAGCGACGGCGGTTGGCTGATTTTTTATTCGCATGAAGTCAGTGCGCATCCGGGGCCGTGGGGAACGACGCCAGAGCAGTTGGAGATGGCGTTGCGACTGGCTACGCAAGAAGGTTGCCGGATATTGCCAGTGCAGGACGCCATCACGTTTTTCCAGACGTAAAACACTTGCATATATTGGTCACGGTTGGCTGGTATCAGTTAAAATTCTGCTACTCCTCAACTCGCATCTTTGCTGATCAACACTCTCCATGAGCCAACATAGCCAGTTTACTCTGCTGACCCAACGTCGATTTGCTCCCTTTTTCTGGACGCAGTTTCTTGGCGCATTTAATGACAATGTTTTTAAAACAGCACTGGTGACTGTCATCACGTTTGATGCAATGAACTGGACGACTCTGGATAAAGGCCTGTTGAATCAATTGATTCCAGGCCTGTTTATTTTGCCCTTCGTTCTTTTTTCTGCGACTTCCGGGCAACTTGCCGATAAGTTCGAGAAAGGTGGGATGGCGCGCAAGGTCAAGTTGCTGGAAGTGTTAATTATGTCGATGGCGGCGTATGGCTGGATGACGCATCACTTGTGGGTGTTAATCGCGGGAGTTGCCGGAATGGGGATTCATTCAACCATTTTCGGGCCGGTCAAATATGCCTATTTGCCGCAACATTTACGCACTGATGAACTGATCGGTGGTAACGGCCTGATAGAGATGGGAACGTTTGTCGGTATTTTGCTTGGGGAAGTGCTGGGCGCCTTGCTGGTGTTGCATCAGCCTTGGGGGACGGAGCTGATTGCCTTCGGCACGATCACGATTGCTGTACTGGGTTTGCTGAGCAGTCTCAGAATACCAGACTCCCCGGCGCCGGCGCCTGACCTGAAAATCAACTGGAATCCGGTCAGCGAAACCATTCGCAATATCAGTTTCAGCAAGCAGAACCGGCCAGTTTTTTTATCTTTACTCGGCAACTCATGGTTCTGGTTTTACGGCGCGATTATTTTGGCTCAGTTGCCTGTGTACGTGAAAGACTATCTGCATGGAGATCACGGCGTTTTCGTCTTGCTGTTGGCCGTGTTTTCATTCGGTATCGGTGCCGGTTCGCTGTTATGTGAAAAATTATCCGGTCACAAGATAGAAATCGGTCTGGTTCCGTTTGGTGCTATCGGCATGTCGGTATTTGGCCTTGATCTGTATTTTTCAAGCATCCATTACCACAATGTCTTGCCCGTCAATTTCACCACCTTTTTACAGCAGGCGAGTAGCTTCCATGTCTTGTTTGCGATAGTGATGCTGGGCTTGTTTGCTGGCCTGTATGTCGTTCCTTTGTTTGCATTGATACAAACGCGCTGCGATCCGCAGCATCTTTCCCGCACGATTGCAGGGATGAATATCCTGAATGCCTTGTTTATGGTCGTGGCTTCGCTGGCAGCGTCGGCCATGCTGATCCGAGGCTGGACGATTCCGCAGATATTCATGGCGGCGGCTATTTTGAACGCAATTGTTGCTACGTATATATTTAGTCTGGTGCCGGAATTTTTGATGCGGTTTATTGCGTGGCTATTGCTGCATACGATACATAAAGTGAAGACGGTAAATACCGATCGTATCCCGGATGCAGGTGCGGGCGTGTTGGTTTGCAACCATGTCAGCTATATGGATGCGATCGTTATCATGGCATCCAGCCCGCGTCCTATCCGTTTTGTCATGGATCACCGGATATTTAACATTCCGTTTTTATCGTGGATATTCCGCACAGCCAGAGCCATTCCGATTGCTCCTGCCAAAG
>JAGWUK010000300.1 GCA_028868455.1 Burkholderiales bacterium
CAAGACTGGTCCTGGTTTGCGGGAATCGTGATTCCGGTCGCCAAGCTCTGGTAGACAGGACTGGTGCCACGCCGAAAAATTGCCATGAGTTCTGATGTAGATCAGTTGTCGTCGCTGAGTGACGGTCTTTTCAATTTGTCGTATGAACCTGCTTTGTACAGAAGCCGTATAATGTGGCTGTCTCTTCGTCTTTAGCCATGAAAATCCTATGCTGGCACCTTCCTCCCCCCATAAATTCCGTCTGTTTTCGGTGATTGCCGTGTTGGCACTGGCAACGCTGGGAACCTTGTTTTATTTATCGCTTTCAGCAAAACCGGCGATGCCTGATGTCAGTTTCACCAATCTCAAAGGCGAAAAAATCAGCGCGCAGAGTTTGCGCGGCAAAGTCGTCATGGTGAATTTCTGGGCGACATCCTGCACGACCTGCATCGCCGAAATGCCGCACATGATCGAGACCTATAACAAGTACAACAAACAGGGATTGGAATTTGTCGCCGTCGCCATGAGCTACGATCCGCCAAATTATGTGCTGAACTACAGCGAAACCCGCAAATTGCCGTTTCAGGTTGCGCTGGATGTACAAGGCAGACTGGCGCAGGCGTTTGGCGATGTCAAACTGACGCCGACAACATTCGTGATCGACAAGCAGGGTCATATCCTGAAACGCTATGTCGGCCAGCCTTCTTTCCCGGAATTGAACGCCTTGCTGGAACAGGCGCTGGCGGCTTAAATCAGCGCCATCTCACATTCTGCAACCATCGCATGATTCCTTTGTGAGCTGTCAGCCGCTGCTCACAAAGGAAATGCCGCACCACCCACGACACCCGCATCAGCCGCATTCGCGGCAGAATTCAGACCACGAAGCTGCCAATACACTTCGACTGCTTTCATCGCCCCTGTCAGGCTGGCGGCAATGTCGGCATGGGCAACGATACCGTCTTCATCCAGACGCGCACCGATGATCGGCACCGTGATCGATGCGGCGTCAATGATTTCCGCCGACATCACAGACAACACTTCACGCAGCGCCAGATCGGCATGACTGGCGCGCGGCGACGCATTCAGTACCACGACCGGTTTTTGCACCAGATCTTCGCTGCTCACCATCCAGTCCAGCGCGTTTTTCATGACGCTGGTGATGCCGTGCGCGTATTCCGGACTGGCGATCAGCAAGGCATCGGCCGCCAGGATTTGTTGTCGCAGTAATCGCACCGCAGGCGGCGCATCGTCTTCCAGATCCGGATTGAACAAAGGCAGCGCAGCGATGGTGTCGCTGATGTGTATCTGCATCGTCGCCGGTGCCAGACGGCAGATGGCACGCAACAGTGCAGCGTTTAAAGACTGGGTGCGCAGACTGCCGCACAAAGCGAGGATATGCATGCTGGTAGTTTCTTGCAAATGAAGGGGCTGATGTCAGAGTGGCGCTGACCATTCAAGAGTATCTGTTAAGATCGTTAAGACTGTGGTTGCTACCCGCAGTTCCCTAAGTTTGCTAGCTGAACGGATGTCCTTCATGCGGCATCCGGCTGAAAAAAAGCGCGCGTTTTTGCTGCGGCCAGCACACACAAACAAAGCAATGCCATCGATGCGCTGATACCAATCTGCGTCAACGTCGGATGGTCAAAATAAAACAAGGCGCTGATCGCTGGAACAGACAAAGATACTGCCAGCATCGTCAGCGCACCAGCCACCATCCACCACAGCATGGGATTGGGCAAGCGGATGGATAACAACAGATCCGGCGACAAGCTGCGGTTCAATAAAATCAGTCCGACATTGCCGAGCACCATGCAGGTAAACGCCATGGCCCGCGCAGGCCCGTCCGCAACGCCCTGATGCAGGGCAATACCGAAAGTTGCCAGGGCAGTCGCCAGCAAGACGCATCCCTGCAGGCAGCCTTTCCAGACGATGTTGCGCTCGAAAATCGTGGCGTCAGTACGGCGCGGCGGTCTTTGCATCACATCGCCTTCTTCGCTCTCCGCTTCAAATACCAGCGAGCACGTCGGGTCGATGATCAGTTGCAATACCAGAATATGCACCGGCATCAGCACCACCGGCCAGCCCATCATGACTGGCACTACCGACAAGCCGACCACCGGTACATGCACGGCGACGATGTAGGCCACGGTTTTTCTGAGGTTATCGAAAATACGTCGTCCCAGGCGAATTGCCGCCACGATAGAAAAAAAGTCGTCATTCAGCAGCACCATCGACGCTGATTCGCGCGCTACATCCGTGCCGCGCTGTCCCATCGCGATACCGATATGCGCGGCTTTTAAGGCGGGCGCATCGTTGACGCCATCACCGGTCATGGCGACGATGTCGCCAGCCTGTTTCAATGCGTTGACGAGCCGCAATTTTTGCTCTGGGCGTACGCGACAAAAGATGCTGACATCGCTGATCCGTGCTGGCAACGCAGCATCGCTGATCTGATCCAGATCGGCACCAGTCATCATGCCGCCGGGAGAACTTAATCCGCATTGCCCGGCGATCTGACTGGCTGTCGCCGGATAATCACCGGTAATCATCACGACGCGGATACCGGCTGACTGGCACTCGCTGATCGCGGCTGGCACGCCGGGGCGCACTGGATCGGCCAGTGCCACCAGACCCAGTAATTCAAAATCAAAGTCATGCTGAATTTCAGGCAGGTCTTGTGCATTGGCGGTAGCAGGAGTTGCCGCATGCCGTGGCGAGAAGACGGCTTTTGCCACGCCCAGCACCCGCAGTCCCTGACTGGCCATCTGATCGACTTGTGCCGTCAATGCGGCAATGCGCTCCGCAGGCAAATGACATAAATCGGCAATGGCTTCCGGCGCACCTTTGGCCGCGATCACGTAATTACTGCGATCAGCCGATGCCCAGACTCTGGACATCGCCAGCAATTCTCTGGACAACGGATACTCATTGACCAGACCCCAGCTATCGTGCAAATGCTCGGTGTGATGCAGACTGGATTTGCCTGCATCCTGAATGGCGACTTCCATGGGATCAAACGGATCACGGTGACTCGACAAAATCGCATATTCCAGTACCTCATGGAATTCTTCCGGTAACGCGTTTAAAGGTTTGCCGTCACATACGAAGACCGCACCGTCCGCATATAACTGTGCAATTTCCATGCGGTTTTGCGTCAGTGTGCCGGTCTTGTCCACGCACAGCACGGTGGTCGCCCCGAGCATTTCAATCGCTGGTACGCGCCGCGTCAGCACTTGTTTTTGCGCAATGCGCCAGGCGCCGATGCCGAGAAACAGCATCAGCACAACCGGCAATTCTTCCGGTATCACCGCCATGGCAAAGGTAATGCCGACCAGCGCGCCGCTGAGCCAATCCTGGCGCGTGATGCCAAACCAGATCGCCAGAAATACGGCCAGCGCAATTGCTGCCACAGCGACGAATTTCACCACGCGATGCATTTCACGCTGCACGCGCGTCGGTTCTTCTTTGACCGCAAACAAGGCTTTGCCGATTTGTCCTATGGCCGTATGGACGCCAGTCGCCATCACCAGCGCCAGTCCCTTGCCTTGCACAATCAGCGAACCAGAAAAAACAAATGGCAAATGCTCGCCGCCGGGTTGCCCCATCTCGGCTGGCATGGACTCCGCCAGCATCTTCGTGACCGGCACCGATTCGCCCGTCAGCAATGATTCATCAACCGTCATGTTCAGGCAAGACAGCAGAATCGCATCGGCTGGCACGCGGTCACCTTCGGCCAGCAAGATGATGTCGCCCCGCACGACTTCGCGTCCGGCGATGCGCCGTTGCGCACCATCGCGTAACGCCAGCGCCCGTGGGCTGGATAGGTCGCGCAACGCTTCCAGCGCCCGTTCGGTCTTATGTTCCTGAAAAAAAGTGATGCCGATAATCACAAACACAAAACCCAGCAAGACCAGCGCCTCGCGCGTATCACCGAGCAACAGATAAATGCCGCCACAGGCGATCAGCAGCAACAGCATAGGCTCGCTGATCACTTTCCAGACGATCATCCAGATGTTCTGCGGCCGCGCCGAAGGTAATTCGTTATAGCCGTCGCGCTGCAAACGCTGCGCTGCGGTTTGTGTACTCAACCCTTCCGACAAATTGCTCTCAGTGGTATCCATGTCACTCCTGTGATCCGTTGGAAGAAGCGGGTTCTTTAATTCGGCAGAGAACCGCAACGTGTTGAAAGATAGTAGCAAACAAGCGTAGCGCGGCATGCCCGCCAGAGAGAAAATTTGCTATCCATCAAGGATCGATAGCGTTCCGGATCAAATCGACTGGCGGATGATAATATTGCATTGGGGCAAGCGAAAATCATTTCGCAAAAAATGTTAAATTGACATAACATACACAGATAGTGAAAATTCGATAACGGCTGCTGCTCAATGCAAAACATGGACTGAGTCGCTTCCTGCATTTTTTCCGGGTCAGACCGTGACCGCAATATTGCAACCGTCATTCGCTCAGCGCGGTCGGACGGCAGCATGAAGGAGTTCTGCCATGAGCTATCAATCGCATGTCATCCCGGAAAACTTTGTCGCCAAGTGGCAAGAAACCACCAATGTCATGGCCGACATCTTTGACGTGCCAGCCGGCCTGATCATGCGTGTGCTGCCAGCGCAAATCGAAGTGCTGGTCTCCAGCCACCATCCCGACAATCCCTACGAAGCGGAAGAAAAAGCCAATCTGCACACCGGCCTGTATTGTGAAACAGTCATGGCAACGCGCAGCATGTTGCACGTGCCAAATGCCTTGCACGATGAACACTGGAAAAACAATCCCGACGTCGCGCTGAACATGATCTCGTATCTCGGCGTGCCTTTACTGTGGCCTGATGACGAAGTCTTCGGCACCATTTGCGTTCTCGACAGTAAAACCCGCGAATTCCAGAAAAAATATGTG
>JAGWUK010000301.1 GCA_028868455.1 Burkholderiales bacterium
TGCGGCAGGAATGCTTGAACCAAGGGACTACGCAATATTTGGGGTGAATAATGATACTAACAGCACTGATACTGATCGTCTGGATTTGGTCTGATTACTCCAAATTGGAATTTGGAACACCAAAATCATGATTTTGGGACTCGCTGGTTACTGTTCAATATGGATCGAATTTCAGAGACGATTTCGCGAGAGTGAGGCTACCGCTGGTGCGGCAGCCACTACCAATTTTTGAGTGCTGGCATTTGAAAAGAATTTACGTCAAAATATGGCATTAAGTGTTCCAAACAAGTGGAACACCTGTTGGTAGCGATTTTGTGATTAACACCTATATAAATCAATGACTTAGGTGTTTTGGTAGCCAGTCCGCCCCGGGCCACCAAGAATTAAGCCGCTTAATAGGAATTTCCTTTAAGCGGCTTTTCTGTATTCGGCGATCGATTTTTCTACTTCACTTGATTATCTAAAAAGCCAACGCCTGACTTTGCATATTTTTGCAATCTAGTCTATCAATTGGTACGATGGGTGTTTTTGATATAGCGCGCATGCTGCTTCTTACATTCACGCTATTTTTTTGTGTGCCAGTCAGCAGAGGTACACTTGTATCGTCTACATTATCCAGATAAACGCTATGCAAAACAGTCTGACGCGCAAACCCATAGAAGTAAAAATATCGACCGTCGTAGCTGTTGCAGTTATATTGAATGAGGCGTCAATGGCGGCGCTCGAGGCCGCTCTGAAAGAGATGACGGGCGGATCTCCGGATTTCTTTGATGATGAATTTGCCATCCTTGACGTTGAAGCCATTTCCGACGCATCGCTGGACTGGAACGTATTAATTGCTCTATTTAAAGCACACGGCCTGAACGTTGTCGCAGTTCGTCATGCACGCGATGAAGACCACGCAACAATTCGCTCTCATGGATTGAGCATCGATGTGGTCAGCAAACCACGTCACGAACCAGAAATACTCAAACCTGAATTGGAATCTCCAGCCGTCGCGCCCCCTGTCGAAGCCGAACCGCAGGTTATTATTCGCAACATGCCAGCAATGGTTATCGATACGCCGGTACGAGCCGGACAAAGAATTTATGCGCGCGGTGCCGATTTGATTATTACGGCCTCCGTCAACAATGGCGCAGAAGTGATTGCTGATGGCAGTATACATATATACGCTCCTTTACGTGGCCGCGCCTTGGCAGGTGCTACTGGCAACACCGATGCACGCATTTTCGCATTGACGATGGAGCCGGAATTGGTTTCTATTGCCGGCATTTACCGCACATTTGAAGACGGATTTCCCCAATTACAAGCGAATCTTCCGGTACAAGTTCGCTTAAATGGTGACAGTATTGAAGTATCATCAGTTAAACTGGCTGGTTAATGCGCTTATTTCAGTGATTTAAGAAAGTTAAAAGGAGTTTTTTGTGGCAAGAATCATCGTTGTAACGTCTGGCAAGGGTGGTGTAGGCAAAACTACTTCCAGCGCAAGTTTCGCATCCGGTCTGGCATTACGGGGACATAAAACAGCCGTACTGGACTTTGACGTCGGCTTACGCAATCTTGACCTGATCATGGGATGTGAACGACGTGTCGTCTACGATCTGGTCAATGTAATCAGTGGCGAAGCAACTTTAAATCAAGCGTTAATCAAAGATAAGCATTGCGATAATCTGTTCATTCTCCCGGCATCACAGACAAGGGATAAGGATGCGTTAACAGAAGAAGGTGTCGAGCGTGTTTTAAACGACCTGGTAAAAATGGATTTCGAATACATCGTTTGCGATTCACCTGCGGGCATAGAACGCGGTGCGGTAATGGCGCTGACTTTTGCCGATGAAGCGATTGTGGTGACAAATCCCGAAGTCTCATCCGTGCGCGACTCTGATCGTATTCTCGGCATTATTCAGGCCAAATCAAAAAGAGCACAAGCCGGTGGAGAACCAGTCAAAGAGCACTTGTTAATCACGCGCTACTCACCAAAACGGGTCGAAGCTGGTGAAATGCTTTCATATACTGATGTTCAAGAAATCTTGCGCATCCCGTTGATTGGTGTTATTCCTGAATCTGAAGCAGTTTTGCATGCATCCAATCAGGGTAATCCTGCGATTCACATGAAGGGCACGGACGTTTCGGACGCCTATGAAGACGTAGTTTCCCGCTTTCTCGGTCAAGATGTTCCTTTGCGCTTTATCGCTTACGAAAAACCGGGCTTGCTGCAGCGCATTTTCGGAGGTAAATAAATGGCACTGCTCTCTTTTCTGTTTAACAGCAAACCAAAAACCGCCAACATGGCGAAAGAACGCTTGCAAATTATCATTGCGCGAGAACGCACTGGGCGCGATGGATACGATTTTTTACCTGCGCTAAGGGAAGAGTTGATCGCAGTCATCTCTAAGTACACGAAAGTCAGCCCGGAAGACATTAAAGTCTCCCTGGACAAACAAGGCAATCTGGAAGTGCTGGACGTCAATGTCGTACTGCCTGAGCTTGAGTTGCGCAGCTCTTAGTCACTGAAAAGTTAAGGATTCGTAAATTTTCTTTATTTCTCCGAAGAACTGCCGTTAATAGCGTGTGAACAACAACAGAACTTTCGATGGCACAAATGCAGTTGGCAACCGCGAAAGTTAAATGTGCAAACGTTTAACAAAAATATCGGAGCATAAAAAAATAAATCTTGCCAAATTTTTACATTTATTCACAATTTCTTATTTTTTTACTTGCTTTCGATATAATGCAGGTTATTCCAATTCATTTGCCGGCAATCAACGGTAACACTCTATGAGAATCGCTGTACTTGACGACGATAATAATTTGCTCGAATTGGTCTGCACTATTTTGAGTGCGGCTGGTCATACTTGCCATCCTTTCCTGAGTGGAAAGGAAATGTTGCATCAATTGCGACGTGAAAGTTACGACATGCTGATACTTGATTGGCAAGTCCCTGATTTGAGTGGCACTGAGATTTTGCATTGGGTTAGAGAAAAATTGTCTCCGACTTTGCCGGTTTTATTTATGACAAGTCGCTCTGGCGAAGACGATATTGTGGCCGGACTGGCAGCAGGCGCTGATGATTATATGATCAAGCCGATCCGCCGCAGTGAAATGGTCGCCAGGGTTCAGGCACTTTTGCGTCGAGCCTATCCTACGCAAACGGCATCCGAACATCTCCAGTTTGGCATTTATAAATTCGAAACGCGTGCTGGCAGAGTAACGGTTAATGATGTCCCCATTGAAATGACGCAAAAAGAGTTTGATCTGGCGCTGCTGCTCTTTAGAAATCTGGGACGTCCATTGTCGCGCGCCTACATTCTGGAGGCAGTCTGGTCACGCGACGTCGACATTCCGTCCCGTACGATGGATACGCACATTTCTCGCGTACGAAGTAAGCTTGAGCTCAGGCCAGAAAACGGTTATCGACTGGCGCCTGTATATAGTTACGGATACAGACTAGAACAAGTTTCACCAGAATAAAGTACGTTTGAGCCAGCTTAAATCTGGCTCAATTCGTATATCAACCCAAGGAGTTCCGCATGAGACCCAGCCTTCCTTCACTCCTGCGTTTACAACAAACCATCATTTTCGTCGCGCTCTGTCTCTCAATTCCTTCCTGGCCGCAAGCCGCAAATGTGACGCCTGGCAGCATCGTCAGCACCCCTCCAGATGTCACTTACTTCGCTGTACAAGGCGATACTTTATCTGCCATTGCAAAGCGTTTTACTGATAAGTTGCAAAACTGGCACATCCTGGGCAGACGCAACAAGATTACCGATGACAGGACAATCCCTATCGGCACAGCCATCGTGATCCCACTGGAATTACTCCCGGAAGAAGACAGCGAAGCAAAAGTCATCGCTATGGCAGGTTCGCCGACAGCGAAGCCCGTCAACGGTGATGAGGTACCGCTGTCAGTCGGAGCAATACTCAAAGAGGGTGCGCAGATCGTGACAGGTAAAAATGGATTTCTTACCTTGTCCTTGTCCGACGATTCGCGTGTTTCTATCCCATCGAACAGTCAGGTCAGTCTCACAAAACTGCGCAAAACCCGATTCACCGGCAGTCCCAGGACTCAAATCAGCCTTATTCAAGGAAAAATTGAATCTCGAGTGACATCGTTGATCAGCAACAAAGGGCGCTTTGAAGTTCGTTCACCACTGGCCATCGCTGGCGTACGCGGCACGCATTTCCGTGTCGGGGTCAATGAAAACGGCACAGCAAACGAAGTTTTGACCGGCGGTGTCGCCGTTGAAAAATCAGACCAGAAGAAATCAGATGGACTTTTGCTTACCGCAGGAAAGGGCAATATCATCGGAGTAAGCGGAGTAGGGCAAGCCGTTGATTTATTGCCTCCACCGACGATGGAAACCCGTTACCAGTTACAAGAGCGCCCTACTGTTGTATTTAATGTCAATACAACGCCTGCTGCAAAAGGCTATCGTGTGCAAATCGCCAACGACGAAGCAATGCAGGACGTCATAGCGGAAAATCGGTTCACTCAAAATCGGTTCAAATTCGAAGGACTAAGTGACGGTCAATATTATGTCCGCATCACAGCTATTGATACTTTAGGCTTGGAAGGACTGCCTCTGGTTTCAAGTTTTCGGCTCAAAGCAAGACCAGAGCCACCATTCTCTGTAGAACCCAAAAATAAAGTACGTGCAGATCATGTCGATTTCTCATGGACGCAAGCAAGCAATGCGCAAAGCTATCATTTGCAAGTTGCCAAGGACGCCAATTTTAGTCAAGTCGTCTTAGATCAGGCAGATATCACCGCAGTACAACTCGCTGGAATTAAACTTCCTTTGGGTAATTATTTTTGGCGTGTCGCAACAATTGCCACCACTAAAACGGGGAAGGATCAGGGACCATATGGCGATACTA
>JAGWUK010000302.1 GCA_028868455.1 Burkholderiales bacterium
TACATAGGGATTGAGCGTTTCGAGTTCTTTGCGGGACTCTTCGGATTTTGGGAAAAAACCATACTCCGTGAGTTGCTTTAACATTCTTGCTTTCCGTTTCAACAAACGATCACGCCTTCGCCTCATAGAGCGCGCTTCACGCCGCGTAACTGCAAGTGATGAACCATCTTTGGGATTGCGTCCGTCAGAAAATATACGCACGCCAGCTTTAATGATGGCAACAGGTTCATTGCTGGAATTGAGTCTTAGCATCGCCCAGCCTAAAGAGGTTGACCCCAAGTCCAATGCCAACCGATAAGTCATTTTGTTACTCATTTCAACCCTTTGTATTTTTATTAATGCATTGACTTTACAATAATATGTCAATACAATTCAAGCACTAAGTAGATTGGGATATGTGCTCTGAACGCTAACAAGCTGAAAGATGCACCAAATGAAAAGGCCGCTATATGCGGCCTTTTGCTTTTGGATTTCAAATTTTAAATTTGGCATGCCCCAACACGCAGTATCCATGCGCCTTTGCAGGCATATCGGCCTGCAGGCAGCGTCCGGATTGCGTGTTGGCGGGGGGCTAAATTTTTTTTGTGCTGGTTACGCCAGTTTTTTGACCACGACGCAGCCGATGGAATAGCCGGCGCCGAACGAGCAGATGACGCCGATGTTGCCGGGGGCGAGGTCTTGCTGGTATTTGTGGAAGGCGATGATGGAACCGGCCGAGGATGTGTTGGCGTAGGTGTCGAGAATGGTCGGTGATTCTTCGGCGGTGGCGTCGCGGCCGAGTATCATGCGGGCGATCAGCAGGTTCATATTCAGATTTGCCTGATGCAGCCAGAAGCGCTTGACGTCAGGGATGGCGATGTCGGCTTTGGTGACGGTATCGGTGATAACCGCAGCGGCCATAGGGCAAACGTCTTTGAATACTTTGCGACCTTGCTGGCGGAACAGTTTGTCGGGTTTGCCGATGCCGCTTTCGTCGGCGCGATTCAAAAAGCCGAAGTTGTTGCGGATGTTGTTGGAGAACTGGGTCTTGAGTTGTAATCCGATGATTTCAAACTGGTGTGCCGAGGTCGCGAGGTCGGCGCGTTCGACGACGATGGCGGTGCAGGCATCGCCAAAGATGAAATGGCTGTCGCGGTCGCGCCAGTTCAGGTGGCCGCTGGTGATTTCTGGATTCACGATCAGTACCGCGCGCGCCTGGCCGCTCTGGATGGCCGATACGGCAGCCTGGATGCCGAAGGTGGCTGAGGAGCAGGCAACGTTGATGTCGTAACCGTAGCCGTTGATGCCGAGTGCATTTTGAATTTCGACTGCCATGGCCGGGTAGCCGCGTTGCATATTGCTGGCGGCGCAAATCACGGCGTCAATGTCGGCGGCGGTTTTTCCAGCGCGTTCCAGTGCCTGTGTGGCGGCGGCGACGGCCATTTCGCACATGATGGACGGTTCGTCATCGCTGCGTTCCGGGATGCGCGGCACCATGCGGTTGATGTCGAGGATGCCGGATTTTTCCATGACGTAGCGCGCTTTGATGCCGGACGCTTTTTCGATGAAGCCGACGCTGGATTCTTCCAGTGCTGTCATCTCGCCGCGCGCGATGGCGTCGGCATTCTGGGCGTTGGTTTGCTGGACGTAGGCGTTGAAGCTGGCGATCAGTTCTTCGTTGGATATGGATTGGGCGGGGGTGTATAAACCGGTGCCACTGATGACTACTTTGTTCATCTCTCTGCTTTCTCGTTATAGTCGGACACGATGTGCGACGTTGTCGCACAATTCTACACAAAAATGCCTGATTTTTAGTCAGTGGCAACCAACTATAGAGCACTTACTCGGGATGCCGTCCGCATCGTGTGGCGCGGGCGGCTTGCCTCGTTATCGGTATGTCTGCAACTGCTTTTTATGATGCAGCAAATGGTCTTCGATGAAGCTGGTGATGAAATAATAACTATGGTCGTAGCCCGCATGACAACGCAGGTTTAAGGCTTGCCTGACGCTGAGGCAGGCAAGCGCAAATTTTTCTGGCTGTAATTGTTCATGCAAAAACGGATCTTCCAGCCCCTGATCGATCAGGATGCCACCAGAGAAAGGTGCGGTGTTTTGAGCGGACATCAGTGCGCTCGCATCGTATTGCGCCCATGTCGATTCATCATCACCGAGGTAGCCGCTGAAGGCTTTGCGACCCCACGGGCAATGCATGGGTGCAGCGATCGGCGCAAAGGCCGAGACGCTGCGGAATACGCCAGGATGGCGCAATGCCAGCGTCAAGGCACCATGCCCACCCATGGAGTGGCCCATGATGCCGATCGCCTGTTCTTGTACCGGCAGCAGGGCGGTGACTAACTGGCGCAATTCATCGACGATGTAAGTTTGCATGCGATAGTGGCGTGACCACGGTGCTTGCGTTGCATCCAGATAAAAACCGGCACCGACGCCAAAGTCCCAGGCATCGGCTTCGCCGGGGATACCCGCGCCGCGCGGACTGGTGTCCGGGGCGATCAGTATCAAGCCTTCGCGAGCGGCAATCGCTTGCGCACCTGCCTTGATCATGAAGGTTTCTTCGGTGCAGGTGAGTCCGGCCAGAAAGAATATCGCGGGACATCGTTCGCCTGCCAGTGCAGCCGGTGGCAGGTACACCGAAAAGCGCATGGGCAGGCCGATGACGCCCGAATCGTGCTGGTAAAAGCGTTGTTCGCCGCCGTGGCAGACATGCTGTTTTTGCAGCGTCACACCGTCCGGCAATGTTTGGCTGGCACGCATCAGTACAGCACCACAGATCGGATGGATTCACCGCTTTTCATGAGGTCGAAACCTTCGTTGATGCGCTCCAGCGGCAGCCGGTGTGTGATCAGATCGTCGATGTTGAGTTTGCCTTCCATGTACCAGTCGACAATTTTCGGCACGTCGGTGCGTCCGCGTGCGCCGCCGAAGGCTGAGCCTTTCCATTCGCGGCCAGTAACCAGCTGGAAAGGGCGGGTGCTGATTTCTGCACCGGCTTCGGCTACGCCGATGATGATGGATTTGCCCCAGCCTTTGTGGCAGCACTCCAGCGCCTGACGCATGACCTTGGTATTGCCTATGCATTCAAACGAGTAGTCGGCGCCGCCATCCGTCAACTGGATAATGTGATCGACCACGTTTTCGACTTGCGATGGATTGATGAAATGGGTCATACCAAATTTGCGCGCCATGCTTTCGCGTGCCGGGTTCAGGTCAACGCCAATGATTTTGTCGGCACCGACCATTCTGGCGGCCTGTATCACGTTCAGACCGATGCCGCCCAGTCCGAAGACGACGACATTGGCACCTGCCTCCACTTTGGCCGTAAATACCACGGCGCCTACGCCAGTCGTGACGCCGCAACCGATGTAGCAAATTTTGTCGAAAGGCGCGTCTTCACGTACTTTGGCAACAGCGATTTCCGGCACGACGATGTAGTTGGAAAACGTCGAGGTTCCCATGTAATGAAACAACGGTTGTCCATCCAGCGAGAAGCGCGACGTGGCATCCGGCATCAATCCGCGTCCTTGCGTGGAACGGATCGCCTGACATAAATTGGTTTTGCGCGACAGGCAGAATTTGCATTGGCGGCATTCTGGCGTGTAAAGCGGAATGACATGGTCGCCCTTACGCAGGCTGCTGACACCGGGGCCGGTGTCGACAATGACGCCCGCACCTTCGTGTCCGAGAATGGCGGGAAACAATCCTTCGGGATCGGCGCCCGACAAGGTGTAGTAATCGGTATGGCAAATGCCGGTCGCCTTGACCTCAATCAGCACCTCACCGGCTTGCGGTCCCTGCAAATCGACTTCTTCAATGGTGAGCGGTGCTCCGGCTTTCCAGGCGATGGCGGCTTTGGTTTTCATGCTTGTCCTTTGATGCTGGGTGAGTGAATGCTTTGCAGCGATTGTCACCGATCTGGTTCGCAGTGCGCAGGTTTTGCCGTCGCTTTGGCGTAAAAATGCAGATCAATGGCGCAAAATGATGGTGGTCGCAACGGCAACGCTACTACAATCGGGGCTGACTATTGCCAGGCAATGAGCCTATTCCACGAAATGAAATCTGAGAAAAACCGTTTTCCTCGTACTGTCGATATCGTCGTCTACCCCGGTTTCAAGGCGCTGGAGGCCATTGGCCCGATGTCGGTGTTTGAATATGCGAACATTCATTTGCAGCGACAGGGAAAGCCGCCGGCGTATGACGTCAAAATTGCCGCCACACAAATTGCCTTTGTCCCCTCGGATACCCTGATGGGTTTGCAGGCGACCAAGACCTTGAGTGCGCTGGCCTTGCCGGACGATGTGATCATCGTCGGCTGCCGGCATATTCAGGAGGCGTTGCGTGACAACCCGGTCTTGACGACATGGGTGGCGCAAGCGGCGCCCAAGATAGGTCGGCTGGCAGCGCTATGCAGTGGTGCTTTTTTTCTGGCGCATGCTGGTTTGCTTGACGAGCAGCCCGCCACCACGCACTGGAGTGTGGCGCAACAGTTGCAGGAAGAATTTCCGCAAATCCATGTCGATGCTGATGCGATTTTTATCCGCACTGGCAACGTCTGGACTTCTGCCGGTGTGACGGCTGGCATCGATCTGGCGCTGGCTTTTGTAGAGGCCGATTGCGGGCATGATCTGGCTTTGGCCGTGGCCAGCGATATGGTGGTGTATCTGAAACGACCCGGCGGGCAATCACAATTCAGCGCGCACCTGTTGAGTCAGAAGACAGCGCAAAGCAATATTCGCGATTTGCAGGAGTGGATATTGACCAACCTGCACCAGCACTTTCAGATTGCCGATCTGGCGAAAATGGCAGGGATGAGTGTGCGTAATTTCACCCGCCTGTTTCAGCAGGAGGCCGGTGTCAGCACCATGACGTTTATCGAAGCG
>JAGWUK010000303.1 GCA_028868455.1 Burkholderiales bacterium
GTTTTGGTGAATGCCAGTGGCGAGAACAAGCGACCTTCCTGCGCCTCCAGCGTAAACACCGGGATGAACGACAGCACGATAATCAACAAGGAAAAGAACAGCGCCGGCCCGACTTCCGCTGCTGCATCGCCGATGACCCGCCAATGGTCTTCGCCGATCAATTTTCTATCGGGATGCGCGTGATTCCAGGCTTCGATACGCTTGTGTGCATTCTCGATCATGACCACTGCTGCATCGACCATCGCGCCAATGGCAATGGCAATGCCTCCCAGCGACATGATATTGGCATTCACGCCCTGATAGTACATGACGATGTAAGCAGCCAGAATGCCGAGTGGCAGAGAAACAATCGCCACCAGAGCCGAGCGCAGGTGGAATAGAAAAATCGCGCACACCAACGCGACCACGATAAATTCCTCGATCAGCTTGTGCTTCAGGTTGGTGACGGCACGATTGATCAAGCTGGAGCGGTCATAAGTCGGGACGATCTCGACTCCGACAGGCAAGCTGGCCTTTAAACCGTTAAGTTTTGCCTTGACTGCCTCAATGGTTTCCAGCGCATTTTTACCGGATCGCATGATGATCACGCCGCCCGCGACTTCGCCTTCTCCATTCAACTCTGCAATGCCGCGTCGCATTTCCGGACCGACCTGGATCCGTGCTACATCGCCGAGGCGCACCGACACCCCGGTATCGGTCGTCATCAGCGGAATCTTGCGGAAGTCATCCAGCGATTTCAGGTATCCGGAAGCGCGCACCATGTATTCCGCTTCACCCAATTCGAGTACCGAACCGCCGGTTTCCTGATTGCCCCTTTGCACGGCCGCGATCACTTTGTTATGCGGAATGCCGTAAGCGCGCATCTTGTCGGGATCGAGCACGATCTGATATTGCCGCACCATGCCGCCGATGCTGGCGACTTCGGACACATTCGGCACGGTCTTCAATTCGTATTTTAAAAACCAGTCTTGCAGCGCGCGCAGTTGCGACAGATCCATCTTGCCACTCTTGTCCACCAACGCATATTCGTAGACCCAGCCGACGCCGGTCGCATCCGGCCCCAACGCTGTTTTAGCCTGTGGCGGCAGGCGCGACTGCACCTGGTTCAGGTATTCCAGCACGCGAGAGCGCGCCCAATACGGATCGGTGCCATCCTCGAACAGGATGTAGACGAAGGAGTCTCCGAAAAAGGAATAGCCGCGCACCACCTTCGCGCCCGGCACCGACAGCATGGTGGTGGTGAGCGGATAAGTGACCTGATTTTCGACGATCTGCGGCGCTTGGCCTGGGTAGCTGGTGCGGATGATGACCTGCGTATCGGACAAGTCGGGGATCGCATCGAGCGGCGTTTTCGACAATGCCCACACGCCCCACGCAGTCAGCATCACGGTTGCCAGCAGCACCAGGAAGCGGTTGGCAATCGACCAGCGAATCAGTTTCGCCATCATTTGACTGCTCCCGCATTTTTCATCTTGTCGTCCGACAGCGGCGCGTCGGTGAGCGACATGCTGACGATTTCAAACATGCCGTCCTTCGCCTTGCGGATATCGAAGGCCACGGTGTCGCCCACCGCGATATTTTTCGGCAAACCGGCGGCAGGCAACTTGAAGCCCATCGTCATCGGCCCCCATTGCAGCGACGGAATCGGGCCATGCGACAGCGTGACCTCAGTCGTGTCAATTTTCTCGACCTTGCCGACACCATGATGCGAGGTTGTGGCTGCGTTGTCGTCGCCGGCATTCGGTATGTCGCTCATGCGCTTGGTAGTCCCCTTCAGGCTCGCTTCGGAGTCGATCAGGAACTGGCCGGACACCACCACTTTTTGTCCGGCTTTCAAGCCTTTGCGGATTTCCATCCTGCCATTCGACTCGGCACCAGTTTCGACGTCGACCGGCATGAATTTTCCGTCGCCCAGTGCTGTTATCACGACACTACGTTGTCCGGTCTGAATCACCGCTTCCGATGGCACCAGCAGCACTTCTTCTTTCGCTGCCGGGTTCAGACGCACCGTAACAAACATGCCCGGCACCAATTGGCCTGATGGGTTGGCGAGTTCGATGCGTGCTTTCAACGTGCGCGTGATGGCATTCACTTCCGGCAAAATGGCGCTGACCTTGCCTTTGAAGACCATGCCGAACAAAGCCGGTGTGCGGCCTTCGACGCTATTCCCGGCCCGAACTTGTGCAGCGGAATTTTCCGGCACCTCGGCGTTGACCCAGACCGTGCTGAGCCCATTGATACGAAACAACGGCGCGCCGGACATCACGGTCATGCCTTCCTTCGCATTCAGTTCGGCGATCACGCCGCCGATCGGCGCGACGATAGTCAGGCGCGGATGTATCGTTCCGCTTGTTTCGACCACTCGAATCTGTTCGTCCGTCATGCCCGCCAGACGCATGCGCTGCTGCGCCGCATCGAGCAAGCCCTCGGTGCCGGCGCCGTTGCCCATGCGCTTAACCGACAAATATTCTTCCTGCGACGCGACCCAGTCTGGCACGTATAACTCTGCAAGAGCTTGACCTTTCTTCACCGGATCGAGTGCGACCCGCACATACAGCCGTTCTAGAAAACCATTGCTGCGTGCCTGCACCACGGCCATATCACGTTCGTTGTACGCCACGCTGCCGACGGCTTCCACCGCAGACGCCAGATTTCCTCTGGTGACTTCAGCGGTGCGAATTCCCAAGTTCTGTTGCACGCGCGGACTGATGCTAACCTTGCCTTCGTCACCGGCGTCGTCCGCGTACATCGGCATCAGTTGCATATCCATGAAAGGCGACTTGCCCGGCTTGTCGAACTTCGATCCGGGTACCATCGGGTCGTGCCAGTACAATATTTTCTTGCCGCTTACCGAAACGCCAGCACTTCCCGCTTTGGAAATGTCCGCGTCAGGGGCAACCTTGCTTGCTTGTATTCCATGTCGCGTACCAGCTACATATAGGCCGTAGCCACCCGAACCAATCGCAGCGATGGCAAGCAGTGCAACGATGAGTGTTTTGCGATTCATTTGGCATCCTTGGTAAGCATGGCCGGCCCTTGCGACGGGATATGTCTGGCCGATTGTTCAGTCGGAAAAAGAAATTTGAGCTGCGCCCAAAGTCGTGCCGTGTCTGCTTCCAGTTGCAAGGCTTGCAAACGCACGTCGATTTCATTACGGCGCGCTGCCAGCACATCGGCCAGACTGGATTTGCCACCGCGATAGGCAGCAAGCACGGCGCCGGTGCGCTCGCCGGCGTATGGGACCAACTCGGTTCGATAGCGGGCGACGCGTTCGCGTTTGTTTTGCCATTCATCGATCATGCCGCGCGTTTCGGCGACAATTGCACGCAAGGCCTCTTCGCGCTCATCCATGACTTGGGCAACCAATGCGAGCTTTGATCTTAATTGTCGGTCTTGACGGTTTTTTTGATCCCATTGCAACGCGATCGATACTCCCACCGAAAACATGTTGGCGTACGCCGGTCCACGCTGCTGATAGGCAACTTCGACACTCCAGTCCGCGCTTCGATCGGCATCAGCCAGTTGCGCTTCGGTGGAAGCAAGATCTTCCAGCCTCGACAAGACAAGGATTTGCGGATGCTGAGCGAGCTGAGTTTCCAGTTTGAGTGGATCTAGCGGGATGACATCGATTGCAGGCCCATCCGCCAACGGCTGCTGTGCCGTCTCTCCGATCCAGCGCGCCAGCATGATTTTGGTGTTGCGAACGCGGAGATCGATTTCACTGGCACGGTCGTCGAACAAAGCTATCGCACTGCGTGCCGCGAACACATCAGCTTGATTGCCGCGGCCTGCACGATAGGCGCCATCGGCGGCTTGCATTTCGTTCCTGGATTGCAGGCCGAGCTCTGCGATCACTGCTGCCATGGCTTCTGCATAATAACGGTCGAGCCACGCCAATGCGGTGTTGCGCTCGATTTCGGCAATCATCCGGTTTTTTTCAGCCAAGCTTTTATCTGCTTCACGCACATAGCGTTCAGCGCGCAACCGGCGTTTGTCCGAACTGGTGATATCCTGCGACAGACCGATGCGGCGCATGGTCATCGGCTCGCTGGTGAGACTATAGGCATGTGCGCCATTGACAGGAACATTCTCGATTGCCGTCTTCAACACCGGGTCGGGCAACTGACCGGCGGCAACGGCTATTTCCTGGGAAGCGGTCACGGCATCATCCTGTGCCGATATCTGATGCGAACGTGCAACTGCCAGACGTTGTGCTCGTGCGAGCGTCAATGGACCGTCGGCTGCGAGCGCATTGGCCGATAGCATGATTGCGCAAAACAGAGCACTTGAACCGATGTTTTGAAAGGTGCTGGAAGAAATCGAATTGCGAAAAATCGCAATGCGTGCCGCTTCGGGCACGATAAATGGCAAAGACATACACACTCCGGATAGTCATGAACACAGCGCTGCATGGCATGCAGCGCTAACGAATCAAGCGATCAGGAACGTGTTAGATACGGAAACAGCAATTACGAATGGAAAGCGGCGGTGCGACCGAGCGCGTCAACTCCAAGGGTTGGAGCTGTGTGATAGTAGGGCGATAGGCGACGTCGATAAAATGGAACGTGGCCACCAATTTCGTCGCCAGAAATGGCTGGACTTGAGGTAGATTGGGTTTATCGAGAGATTGATTTTTTACTTGAATATGGGCATGACATAGATCCGATTGTTGCTGATCCATACCTTTGCATCCGGCCATACCTTGGTAACGCATACCGGTTGCCACATAAGACGTATCAGCAATCACCGTTTTCGCTATTGCACAGGCATAACCCGCGACAACGAGCTGCATGAACAGCATACTGTTTAACAGGATGAATGCGACAATTGAACGGGATGAACGAGAACGTTTCATTATTTTTCAAGTC
>JAGWUK010000304.1 GCA_028868455.1 Burkholderiales bacterium
CAATGGCAACCGTTTCGCCACATTGCATTGTAAAATCGATGTCTCGCAGAATTGTCAACTTACCTGTCGCGTCTGTTACTTGTTTGATTAAATGTTGAACTTCAATTGCAGCAGGACGCGATACGATAGGATTATTTTTCATGCCATTTATATGTTGTCAACGTAGTTACTCGAACCGACTCTGTAATTTAATTTTAACGGCATTATTGCTACTCTCAATGTCCGCCGCCCATTCTGCATCAAAAACCATTCTCGTGCTCGGAGATAGTTTGTCGGCAGAGTATGGGTTACCGCGTGGCACCGGATGGGTTTCTTTGTTGGGGCAAAGAATAACAAAGCAAAAAATATCGGCTACAGTCATCAATGCCAGCATTAGTGGGGACACGACGAGCAGTGGCAAATCCCGATTAGCGGCACTGCTAAAAAATTTTCATCCGCAAATTGTCATCGTTGAATTGGGTGGAAACGACGCGTTACGTGGACTATCACTTTCTGCGTCTGAATCTAACATTCGAAGCATAATAAATATGTCAAAGTCAAATAACGCAAAAGTACTCTTAACCGGAATACGCATCCCACCCAATTATGGAAAAGACTACACAGAACGCTTTTTTGCAATGTTTCAAAAAATTGCCCACGAAGAAAAAATAAATCTGGTTCCGTTCTTATTAGAGAATGTGGCTGATAAATCCGAGTTGTTCCAAGCAGATCGTATTCATCCCATTTCAAAAGCGCATCCAATTATTTTGGAAAATGTCTGGCCATACCTGACTCCACTTCTAAGCAAATAAAAATATGAAGTATCCTGAAGTGCTGAAATTTGAAGAATTTCTAAACCGATCGTCAAACTTCGATGCAATTATCGATGTCCGAAGCCCCCTGGAATTCGAGGAGGATCACATTCCTGGAGCAATTAATTTTCCGGTATTAAATGATACCGAACGCGTTCGGGTCGGAACGATGTACAAACAAGTTGGCACCTTTGAAGCCAAACGTTTAGGCGCAGCATTAGTAGCAAAAAATATTGCGCAACATATAGAAACGCAATTGCAAGATCAACCGAAAGAATGGGCTCCCTTAATTTATTGCTGGAGAGGTGGAAACCGCAGTGGCGCAATGGCGCACATTTTTGCAAAAATTGGTTGGCGTGTTGCACAATTGGACGGAGGTTATAAAACCTATCGAAAATTTATCAACGATAACATTCCAGAAATCGCGTGCAAATTAAATTTCCGCGTTTTATGCGGTGCGACAGGAAACGGTAAAAGCAGATTACTTCAAATGCTGTCGGAAATTGGTGCCCAAGTACTAGATTTAGAAAAACTAGCTGCGCATCGCGGCTCTATTCTTGGCGAACTTCCCAAGCATAATCAGCCAAGCCAAAAAAACTTTGAAAGTCAGATTTGGAATCAAATCCAGCATTTCAATTTTGAAAAACCAGTCTTTATAGAAGCTGAAAGCAAGAAAATTGGAAATTTACGGATTCCAGAAAGCATCGTAAAAACCATGCGCCAATCGCCTTGCATCGAAATCAAATTGCCGTTAGATCAAAGGATTGCTTTACTTAAGGAAGATTATGCTCACTTTGTTGCAAATCCAGAAGCATTGGCACATCAACTGAATTTTCTAGTGAGTTTGCACGGAAGAGAGAAAATAAACAGATGGAATGAAATGGCTATTTCAGATTCGCTTGATCAATTAGTCTTGGAGCTCTTGAGTCAACACTATGATCCGGCCTATATCAAATCAATAGAACGCAATTTTCAATACGCGAAAACGGCAACCGAAATTTACCAATCCAGCATTTCAAAAGAAGATTTTTTAGCAAGTGCGCAACGAATATTAATTTTAAATTAGCGGCAAATTTCTTTAACCATTGACGTCATCAACTATTCGCTGCCCCTCTTGGTCTAATTCCTCAAATTGTCTATGATTGATTGCCCACCAAAAAACAGCACCAATGGCAAAAACAGCAACAAGACTCAAAGGAATTAGGAGATAAAGAATGTCCATAGTTTTAATTATTCTTCAATCATTACGTGCTCGGGCTGTGGGATCAAGTATAAGCGCAATGCGTTCAATACAACAATGAGAGAACTCAGCGACATTCCAAGTGCAGCATGCCACGGCTGCAGAAATCCGATCACAGCAGCAGGAACTGCTATCAAATTGTAAATTACCGCCCAGGCAAGATTTTCGCGAATCAAACGAAATGCTTTGGTAGCAACGGTGAAGGCGAAGTCCAAGTCGGCAAGCCGATTGGACATTAACAACAGATCGCTTCTTGACTGAGAAATCGGAGCGCCCTGCCCCATTGCTACCGCGACATCAGCTAATGCTAAAACCGGGCCATCATTCATACCATCACCAATCATCGCTACGACCCCACCGGCCGATTGTATATCCTGGACGATCTTGAGTTTTGCTTGCGGACTCAATTCGCCGTAAGCACTGGTGATACCACACTGATCTGCAATTTTTTTTACAACATCAGCACGATCCCCCGACAACATCAACACTTGCTTACCTTTATGCATCAAACTCTTTACAGATTCTAATGCATCGTCCCGCAAAACGTCCTCCAATGCGAAAATCATCAAAATACCATTTTCATCAGCAAGGAAAGATAGCGTTTTCTCCGTCAATTCGCTTCCAATATTAATACTACAATCGGAAAATTGATTGCAAAAATCAAAACTTCCGAGCCGATAAGTTTTACCATCAACGACTCCTTCAACTCCACCTCCCGGGACTTCAATCAACTGCCAAAATTGATGTTTATGCGCTGCAGAGCCAAACGCAGAGAGTGAGTCTGCGATTGCTTTTGAAACAGGATGTGAAGAAGCAGATGCAAGTAGAAATACGATAATTTCCATATCCGGCAATTGACGTTTGTTGATCGTTTGATGAACGCGTAATTTGCCAATAGTTAAAGTTCCGGTTTTATCGAACACGAAATGAGTAGCCGTCGCCATAGCCTGAATGACTTTACCTTTAGTTACCAGGACGCCATTTTTTGCCAGTAAACCAATTGCTGCCGACATGACGCCAGGAGTCGCCAAAGACAATGCACAAGGGCACGTAACGACGACTACACTGATAGCCACAGACAAGGCGCGCGAAGGGTTAATTTGCAACCACAATAATGCACTAATCAGGGCAATAAGCAAAATTGCAAATAAAAATCGACTTGCATACTTATCAGCCAACAATACTAAAGGCGGCTTTTCAGACGCGGCAGACTCCATCAAGCCAACTAAAGAGGAAAGCCTGGTAGCATCCCCAACTCGATTGGCTCGCATGATCAATGCGCCACTTAAATTAATGGCGCCTGCAATTAGCTCGCCCCCCACTTCCTTGATAATCGGATGCGACTCTCCAGTCATCAATGACTCATCACACTCACTTTTGCCTTCGAGCACGACACCATCGGCCGGAACATGGTCACCCGGAGCGATTAAAACGACATCGTCTCGTCTTAACTTCGATGCATCAACGGATTCAGTCATTCTGTTTTCGGGATAGCATAAAAGCCGCTGCGCGAATAAAGGCGTTAGTTCAGTCAAAACTCGCAGCGCTGCCGTCGTCTTCTTTTGCACATGAAATTCAATCATGCGCGCGCCCAAAAGCAAGAACACGAACATAATTACTGAATCATAATAAACAACACCGCCAAAAAACGTCGCCCAAATGCTCGCAAAAAATGCGAGCAAAATTCCGATGGAAACGGGAACATCCATTCCGACATGCAAGTTGCGTAAATCCCTCCAAGCCGATTTAAAAAAAGGTAAAGCGGAAAAACCAACAACAGGAATGGAAATGATCATGCTTGCCAATTTCAACAGCTTATCCAAATCAGGCGTCAGATCCCCGTCGGCTTGAGGTACTGGAACAAGATATGCCGGGAAGGCATACATCATGACTTGCATCATGGCAAACCCGGCGACAAATAATCGCCATAAAGCAAGTCTGTTTGCTTTTTTCTCGGATTCGTCCGGTAGTTGATTGGATGGCAAAGCACCGTAGCCAAGATCAACGATAGCGCCAATGATTTTCTTCAAAGTAATCAAAGCTGGTTGCCATGTTACTTCGGCTCTATGGCTCGCCGAATTAATCTTGAATGACGTTACTCCTCGCAATTGCCTAATTCGAAATTCGATGAGTTGCACGCAAGCTGCGCATCGCATTCCAGACAAATTCAGCTTCTCACGCTCGACAGCTACCTGAATTTCATCGAGCATAGATTTTTCAGCCATATTTTCGTTACTGGACATTACGATGATTTGTTTTCAACTTGAAGAGATTTAGCCTCGAGGTAGTCCTGAATCAGACCATTTTTTTCTATCGTCCGTAATACGGCAGAACATCCGTGACAGCAGACTGGCTGTAAACAACCATTAAATTTGACAGTCAAAGCATTTGTTTTACGCATTTTTTCGCCACAATGATAACAATCAATTTTCTCAGCCTTTAATCCGACTGATGAAAATACATGAAACAGTGAAGAAAGCACAAACGCCATAATGTTCCCAAAAATAAGAAACGAAAAATTATCTTACATGAAATTAATCACAAACTCTTGATTTGACTCAACCAGAACCATCTTGATGCAGGAAGTAGACGAGTAAACACAAAAAAGCAGTAGCATTGCACTACCGCTTTTTTGTATTTCATGGATGCTACACATTGAGGAATCTGAGAAACCTCTAGTCCGCATTAAAGACGCGGAGAAAATTTGCGCAAATTGTTAGACACTCCACTTCATAAATAACCGGCACGAATGAAACAACCGGAGCTCAAATGCAAACCGTCTTGGATACAAGAAATACTTTGTATATCGACCTCCTTCTTTTGAACCAGTTACG
>JAGWUK010000305.1 GCA_028868455.1 Burkholderiales bacterium
GATGGGCCTGAAACTGACTGAACTGGATCCGCAACGAGTCGTTGCTGAAATGCTGGTGCGACCAGAATTATGCACTGCCGGAGAAATTTTGCATGGCGGCGCATATATGACGTTTGCCGACACACTTGGGGCGGTCGGGACACTCCTGAATCTGGGTAAGGGCATGCGCACGACGACAACCGACTCCAGTACGAAATTTATTGCCGCAGCACGGCTGAACAGCACCGTGCGTGGTGAATGTGTGGCGATACATCGAGGGCGCACGACCATGGTCTGGCAAACCCGCATTAGCAATGCGGATGGAAAGCTTTGTGCCCTTGTAACGCAAACGCAATTGATATTGGCAACATAAACCGTTGACACTTTTTGAAAAATCACGCGGAACCTGATTTATCGCGACGGTAGCAAAGGCGGCAGTTTGCTATCAGGATGACGATATCAAGTTTTAACAATAACAGGATTGGCACCAATCCTGATTCATGAAATTGGAGCATGTCCCATGTTTGGCACGCAAGAGCTGAGTTTATTCATCCTTTCCGGTTTGCTGCTCAATATTGCGCCTGGCCCTGATTCGCTGTTAATCATGTCGCGTAGCGCAACACAGGGATGGCGCGCCGGTTCGGCTGCCGCTCTGGGTATCGGTAGCGGTACTTGTGTACACATCGTCGCGGCTGCTTTGGGTTTATCTGCCTTGCTGGCGACGTCCAGTGCAGCATTTTCAGTCGTCAAATATCTGGGTGCCGCGTATTTACTGTACGTCGGTGTCAGCATGTTGCTCAGCAGAACCAAACCGTCTGCCGAGGCCTTATCCGGTCCCCTCCCTATGCCGCTATTAACGTATCGCCGGATATTTTTTCAGGGTTTTCTAACAAATGTGCTTAATCCCAAAGTGGCAATATTTTTTCTGGCCTTTGTTCCACAATTCATTGCTCCGCACGCAGCGAATAAAGCCTCCGCTTTTTTGTTTCTCGGCTGCATTTTTAATTTTAACGGTATGTTGTGGTGCCATTTCCTGGCGGTGACATCCGCATTTGCGAGTCGCCGTATTCAGGCCAGCAAAGCCGTGGCGCAATGGCTGAATCGCTTGATCGGCGTATTTTTTATCTCGTTTGGAATTAAGCTTGCACTGGCGCGCAAAAGTTAACTGGCACATCGTGTTTCTTCAATAGAAATTATTGCTAAAAAAATAGTTTCCAGTTACTTTGTTGTGCCAGGCGATGTAATTACGCGTCACCGTCACAGGCAACCGATAGGCTTAATTCGGCCAGGATCAACGAAGGAAACTATGGAAACAATGAACAATCAAGCCGGTTCTCAAATGCTGTTTTGTCGTGCTTGTGGCAAACAGATGCATCAAAGTGCGACTGCATGCCCGAATTGCGGTGCAGTGCAGACGCCGATAGGCGCTTCAGATAAACGTATTTTACCGGCCATGCTGCTGTGTTTTTTTCTTGGATTCCTCGGCGTGCATCGGTTTTACGTTGGCAAGATCGGCACCGGTATTGTGCAGCTCCTGACGTTTGGCGGATTCGGTATCTGGGCATTGATCGATTTCATCATGATTGTTTGCAGCGCATTTACGGACAAAGACGGAAACAAGATTACCTTGTGGACCTGACGCTGCATCTGAAGCCAAACCGGGACAAATGACGACCAATTGATGGCAGTTCAAAACGGGCTTTAATTCAGGCAAGATGAGCACACCTTCCTCTACCTACCAACCGCCGCAAAATGAACGCGAGCTGGTTCTTGCCTGGTTGCGCCGTGCGCGCGAATCGCAAATGGCGCATTATGAAATGGCGAATATTCTGTCCGGCCGTGATCGCTGGATGGGTGTGCCGGTCATATTGATAACCACCATTATCGGCACGTCGGTATTTGCATCGCTGACGGCAGTCGCCATTGCGCCAGCTGCCAAAATTACGGTTGGATTACTGAGTGTACTTGCGGCAGTGCTGTCCGGCTTGCAGACCTTTTTCAAATTCTCTGAACGCTCAGAAAAGCATCGCGCAACGGCCGCACGGTTTGGTGCGATACGTCGCAAACTGGAAGTGATTTACGCAGAAGATACGGCGTCCGAAGAAAAGCATTATCTGCACACTCTGCGCGAGGAATTGGATCATCTGGCGGAAGATTCACCGCATGTGCCAGTCGCCGTGTTTGAGCGCATACAGAAAAATATGTTCTACACCGGCGACGCGTCGTCACACCGTGTCTGATGGCAAGACAGGTCAGGTCGCTAATAGACCTTGCGCCAGAAAATCGAAAACTGTCCGTATGCGTTTGCTGGATTTTAATTCCCGGTGTGTCGTCAGCCATACCGGGAGCGAGGGGATGGATAGTTGCGGGAAGACGCGTTGCAATGTCGGTTGCTGCGCCGCCATCCACTGCATCGCAATGCCGATCCCAAGCCCGCTGAGCATGGCCTGCCAGTGCACCAGATGGTTATCGCAACGAAATGCAAAAAAAGACCGCTCAACCGGCATGCCGGCATCGCGAAAGCCAGCAATGAATTTATCTGAGTGATCCATGCCCAGCCAGCGATAACGGGACAGCGCGCTTTCTTTCATTGTCGGATCGGGCAGTCCGGTTGCCTCCAGATACGACCGCGTGGCATAGAAGCCGAGCGACCAGTCCGCCAGATGACGGGCAATCAGCGCATTCTGTACCGGACGTATCATGCGGATCGCAATGTCGGCCTCCCTTTCCAGCAAGTTGCTGAGTTGGTTACTGGCGACCAGTTCAATCTGGATATCCGGATACTGTTGTGCCAGTTGGCGCAGCAAATCGGGCAACACAAAGGCTGAGACGATTTCGCTGGCCGTGATGCGCACGGTGCCGCTGAGCTCCTCCCCTTGCGATACGGAAGCCATGCTGAGCGAACGTGCAGCGGCCATCATGTGGCGCGCAGGTTCAACCAGATTCTCGCCAGCGGCAGTCAGTTTCAGGCCGCGCGCGACACGTTCAAACAAGGCGCCACCCAGCGCTTTTTCCAGCTCGGCGATCTGGCGCGATAACGTCGGCTGGCTAAGTCCCAGCGATTCTGCGCCGCGCGTCAGCGAACCATGTTCAACCACCGCGACAAAGCCGCGCACCAGATTCCAGTCAGTTTGCTCGGGATCAAATTGTCTGCCAGTCACGCTGTGCTCCATCAAACAAGGTATGCAATTTTGCATGATACCTATGTTCGTATGTCAATTGTCAATAGCTGATGCAGGTTGGACAATTGGCGCAATTTCATAGAGAGGGTCAGCATGAACAATATTCCTAATAATCCACCATCGGCACGCCAGCCGGATTTGTCGCGTCATACAGTGTTGGTTCTGGGAGCAAAAGGGCGATTTGGTCAGGCGGCCGTAGCGGCTTTTGCGGCGGCCGGCTGGCAGGTCATTGCCCAGGCACGGTCTGCGTTCACTCAACCCTTACCGGCAGGTGTCGAGAGGCTGATTGTCGATGCGCTGGATACACGTCGTGTGATTGCCGCTGTTCCGACGGCACAGGTGATCGTGCATGCGCTGAATCCAGACTACGCTCGTTGGGAACAATTACTACCGCCAGTGACGGCTGCCGTCCTCGACATCGCCAGGGCGACCGGTGGCCTGCTCATGGTGCCAGGCAATGTCTACAACTTCGGCGCGCATTTACCGCCGTTGCTTCATGAAGACACGCCATTTGTCGCTGACACACCAAAAGCAGGACAGCGCATCGCGATGGAAAACAGCCTGGCTGCGGCGGCGGAACAGGGCGTGCGCAGCGTGATTATTCGTGCTGGCGATTTTATTGGTGGCTATGGTACCTGGCTGGATATGGCGATCACCAAATCTGTTGCGAAAGGCAGCGTGACGCATATGGGGCCCGACGATCTGACGCATGCCTGGGCGTATCTGCCGGATCTGGCGCAAGTCTTTGTGCGCGTCGCCAATCAGCGCCAGCACTTATCCGGCTGCCAGCGTTTGCACTATGCCGGCATTACCGCGACCGGCAGGCAACTCCATGCAGTGCTGGAGGCACTGGCAGGGCGTCCCTTAAAAGCGAAGGCGATGCCGTGGCATATCGTGAAACTGATCGCCTTGTTTTCGCCGCTGTTACGTGCAGCACTGCCGATGCGCTATTTGTGGCAACGTCCACACCAGTTGTGCGGCACACGTCTGGAGCAATTGATTGGGCCACATCCGGCCAGCACTTTATCGCAGGCATTGGCGGAATATGTTGTGCCGCAGACGCAGCTCAAGTCCACGCGTCCTAGTCAATCACGCGCATCCTGAACTGACGTCCCTTGATATTGCTGCGACTCAGCTTGTCCACTGCCTGCGTGACGATGCGGCGGTCGAGCGCAACATAGGTGGTGAATTCAGTCACATTGATTTTGCCGACCTGTTCTTTTTGCAGACCGACATCTCCGGTCAGCGCGCCAAGCAAGTCGCCGGGGCGCAGCTTGTCCTTCTTGCCGCCCTGAATGCAGACGGTGACCATGGGCGCTTGCAACGCCGGGTCTTCAGCGTCGGCGAGTTCGCGGATGTCGTGCCAGGTCACGGGTTCGCCCTGATATTCTTCGATCAGCCGTACCCATTTTTTCTCGCCCGGTGTCGCCAGGCTCAAAGCCAGCCCCTTTTCTCCGGCGCGCCCGGTACGGCCAATGCGATGGATGTGGACTTCGGTATCCTTCGAGACGTCAACGTTGATGACGGCTCCGAGCGTCTGGATATCCAGACCACGTGCGGCCACATCGGTCGCCACCAGCACCGAGCAGCTTTGATTGGCAAAACGCACCAGCACTTCGTCGCGATCGCGTTGTTCCAGATCGCCATGCAGGGCCAGAGCGCTGATGCCTTGGGCATGCAATTCTTC
>JAGWUK010000306.1 GCA_028868455.1 Burkholderiales bacterium
GAATTGTTGGTGGCGGGAATTGAATATCATGAAATCAATGGTCGTCGCTACGAAATGTCCTTGTTAGATGAAGAGATCGAAACTTATCTGAGCAGTGTTTATCCGACGGAAAATAGTGAGACTCAGACGCCCGTGAGTAAGACTTTGATGGAGGCGCAAAGGCTTAATGAAGAGCATGAATTGGTCGGCGATCCATTCACCTGCGTATTGAGTGATAGTGCCGTTGAAAACGATTTTGCGCATGATTGCAGTGTGGATGACAATGTAAAGTTCTTTTTTAAGCTGCCTTCTCGATTCAAAGTGCCGACACCTTTAGGTACTTACAACCCCGATTGGGCTGTGGTATTCGAGGATGATGCGCGCGTGTATTTTGTCGCTGAGACCAAGTCGAGCACTGTGCGTGATCAACGACGTACTAGTGAGAATTTAAGGATTGATTGCGGTCGCAAGCATTTTGCATTGGCGCAAGATGTGATTTTTAAAGATGTCACTAAACTCGATGAGTTAACTGCGTAGCCTGAATTGGAGAAGTTGCGAATGTAGCGGTCGCGGTATTTGATGCAAGCAACCACTTAGTAAGCATACTTCCCCAGTTTTCTGAAAATGCGATGCCAATGGCCGGTTTACATCGAATGCAGACCGATCATATTGCCTTCGGTATCGCAGACCAGCGAAATGAAGCCGTATTCGCCGATGGACATCTTGGCTCTTTCCACGCGGCCACCGGCTTTCTCGACGCGGCTTTCTTCCAGCGCGCAGTCTTCGCAACTGAAATACACCAGCGTGCTATTGCCGCCGGACGGCACGCCGGTCATTTTCACCAGCGCCCCGCCAGCGCCCCAGCGCGCCGGATCCATAGGGAAAGACCACATTTCCAGGGCCGAATCCGGGGTGTTCAGACGCTCCAGTTCCAGTGCAAACACGGTCTGATAAAACGCCTTGGCGCGCGGCATGTCCTGGACATAAATTTCAAACCAGCCAACGGGATTGTTTTTCATCTTGATACTCCTTGTTCAGGGACGGTAATCGGAGAAATCCGTTGCAGCAAAATGCGTTGACTGCGCTGTGCAGATTGTTGCCACGAACCGTAAGCACAAGGCCGCGATGGTGAGGCGAGCCTGCGTGTGAGCAGGGCGCGCACAATGCCGACCGCAAGCCGTCGGCGCAGCGTGCCACACGCAGAAAAACGCGGCGCAGGGTGCTGAAAGCATAGCAGTAATTTGCTGATTTTCCAGTCTGATCTGCGTCTGAAAAATGGCAAGAATAACTTTTGAATGATCTTATACTGGGCTGGAGTATTAGTGATTGGGTGAAAATCCCGCAGGTAGTACCTGCGCTATGGAACAGGTTATTCATATACTCCCGGTTTTTGTCCTGTTCGACGCGCGATGTGCAACGAGTCGACAACGCGCTGTCGATGGTTGCGTTGAACGCTTTGGCCGTACCGCGATTTACTCCAGTGGAATAATTCCGGTGCGCTTGACTTCTTTCATGACGAAGCTGGTGGAGATTTCCTTGACGCCGGGCAGGCAGCGGATTTGATAGTGCACCAGATGCGAAAACGCCTCCAGATCGGCGGCGATGACTTCCAGCATGTAGTCGTAATGACCGGACAAATTCACGCAGCAGACGACCTGTGGCAGTGCGGTGACTTCGCGCTCAAATGCCAGTATCCGTTCCGGCGTATGGTTTTCCATCTGGATATGGATAAAACCCGTTGTGCCAAAGCCGAGTCGGCGCCGGTTCAGGTGCGCATGATAGCCCTCGATGACGCCCGATTCCTCCAGTTGATGCACGCGTCGCCAGCACGGCGATTGCGACAACGCGACCTGTTCAGCCAGCTCCGCCATGGTCTGGCGGGCATCCTGTTGCAGGCACAGCAAAATCTTGCGGTCAGTGGCGTCGAAATTCTTCAAGGGTGAAATTTTCCAGGAATGGGTGGGTTTTTAGATAAATCATCTGAAATTGCAGCAATTTGCCAGTGATTTTACCAAATTTATCCCCGGCATTTACCAGAAAATAGACAGGCCATAGCGCGAAGCAGGCGAACCATGCCGCGTTAGCCGTCAGCAAGTCAGGCAAAGATGTTGAGCCAGTTGTCTATTTTCCCGTTTCCATGAGGTGTTATATGAATCAGTCGAGTTCCGTATCCTGCGCAATGTCCGCATCCACCGAAGCGACGCCGGCAAGCGCGCATCGCGATGCCGGTTTCAGCACACGCGCCATCCATCTCGGCTATCAGCCGCAAGATCATCACGGCGCGCTGGTGCCGCCGATTTATGCGACGGCGACTTTTGCGTTTCCGGATGTGGCCTACGGCGGGCGCTGTTTTGCAGGCGAAGAACCCGGCCATTTTTACACGCGTATTTCCAACCCGACGCTGGCATTGCTGGAAACGCGCATGGCCAGTCTGGAGCAGGGCGCCGGTGCAGTGGCCTTTGGTTCCGGCATGGGCGCGGTGACGGCGACGCTGTGGAGCATGTTGCAACCCGGCGACGATCTGATCGCCGACATCACTTTGTACGGTTGCACCTTTTCGTTTTTTAATCACGGACTGGCACGTTTCGGCGTCAATATCCGTTACGTCGACATGTCTGACCTGAACGCCTTGGCCGCCGTGCTCAATAGCAGCACAGGCGCACACCGCGTGCTGTATTTCGAAACGCCCGCCAATCCGAATATGCGCATGGTCGATATTGCCGCCGTGTGTGCGCTGGCACGTCAGCACACGGCCAAAGTGGTGGTCGACAATACCTATTGCACGCCGTATCTGCAATTGCCGCTGGTGTTGGGCGCTGACGCTGTTGTGCATTCAGCGACCAAATATCTGGGCGGTCATGGCGACCTGACCGCAGGTATCGCCGTCTTTGCCGATGCAGAACTCGCCATGCATGTGCGTCTCTACGGTTTGAAAGACATGACCGGCGCCGTGATGTCGGCACAGGATGCGCACCTGATCATGCGCGGCTTGAAAACTCTGGCGCTACGTCTGGAACGCCACTGCGACAGCGCAGAAGTGATCGCGCAGGCGCTGGAATCCCATCCGCAGACCGAAGTCGTGTATTACCCGGGCCTTGCCAGTTTCCCGCAACACGCACTGGCGAAGCGACAAATGAAACGCCACGGTGGCATGATCGCATTTGAACTCAAAGGCGGCATGCAGGCAGCGATCCGTTTCATGGATGCCTTGCAACTGATCACGCGCGCAGTCAGCCTCGGCGACGCCGAATCGCTGGCGCAACATCCGGCCAGCATGACGCATTCGACCTACACACCGGAAGAACGCGCCGCACATGGCATCAGCGACGGTTTGATCCGCCTGTCGGTCGGACTGGAAGAAGTGGACGACATCCTCGCCGATATTCATCAGGCGCTCGCTCAACTCAGCCATTAATCCGGAGTCCATCCATGTACCCGACCGAGCTTCCGGAGAATGATCCGGATCCACAAGAAAGCGCGGAATGGCGCGATGCGTTCGAATCCTTGCTGACCGCTTCCGGGCCGGCGCGTGCGCGGCACATATTGACGATGCTGACGCAACAGGCGCAGGCGCTGCAACTGGACTGGAAAGCCAGCCTGAACACGCCGTACCGGAATACCATCAGCGTCGAACAGCAGGGTGCTTTTCCCGGCGATCTGGCACTGGAAGAAAAACTCGGCGCCATCATGCGCTGGAACGCGCTGGCGATGGTGGTGCGAGCCAATCAGGCCTACGGCGAGCTCGGCGGGCATGTCGCCAGCTATGCCAGTGCAGCGGATTTATTCGAAACCGGCTTTCATCATTTTTTTCATGCGCGCAATGCACAGCATGGCGGCGATCTGGTTTTCTTCCAGCCACACAGCGCACCCGGCGTGTATGCGCGGGCTTTTCTCGAAGGCCGCTTGAGCGAGCAGGATTTGATGCACTACCGCCAGGAAATCGTCGCTGGCCGCAACGGCGCACGCGGTCTGAGCAGTTATCCGCACCCGTGGCTGATGCCGGATTTCTGGCAGTTTCCGACTGGCTCGATGGGGCTGGGGCCGATCAGTTCGATTTATCACGCCCGTTTCATGCGCTATCTGACGCATCGTCAGTTGCTCGACTGCCAGCAGCGCAAGGTCTGGGGCGTGTTTGGCGATGGCGAGATGGACGAACCGGAATCCATGAGTGCTCTGACGCTGGCCGCGCGCGAAAATTTAGACAATCTGGTCTGGGTGGTGAACTGCAATCTGCAACGACTCGATGGTCCGGTGCGTGGCAATGGCCGCATCATCGACGAGCTGGAGCGCCTGTTTTCTGGCGCAGGCTGGAACGTCATCAAGCTGGTCTGGGGTTCCGACTGGGATGGCCTGCTGGCACGCGATGCCGACGGCGCATTGCAACAGGCGCTGGGGGCGACGGTGGATGGGCAGATGCAGACATTTGCGGCGAAAGACGGCAGCTTTAATCGCGAGCATTTTTTCGGACAAAATCCGGCACTGGCGGCGCTGGCGCAAGGCATGACCGATGAGCAGATCGACAAGCTGAAACGCGGCGGCCATGATCCGGTCAAGATTTATGCCGCTTACGCTGCCGCACAAAAACATCAGGGTCAGCCGACCGTGATTCTGGCGCATACCAAAAAAGGTTATGGCATGGGCACCGCCGGTCAGGGCAAGATGACCACGCACAGCCAGAAGAAGCTCGATGCCGACGAGCTGATCGCTTTCCGCGATCGTTTTCATCTGCCCCTCAGCGACCAGCAGACGACCGATCTGGAATTTTTCAAACCCGATGCCAACAGCGCCGAAATGCGCTATCTGCATGCACAGCGCGACAAACTGGGTGGCTATTTGCCTGCGCGCCAACACAAGGCGACAT
>JAGWUK010000307.1 GCA_028868455.1 Burkholderiales bacterium
GTGCTGTCGAGTCCATGATGCAGATTACTCAGCTGTTTTTCAATTTCTCCGACATGAGAAAAATCGCGTAAATCCTGTACGATGCGGCGTACGCGTTGTATCCCTTCCAGAGATTCGCCCAGCAGATGCTGTAAGTCTTCACGGATAAACGGCAAATCCAGATGCGCGCGCAGTTGGCGGATTTTGTTAAGTGCATCACTCGGCTCATTCAGCGTATTTTCCAGCTGCTCGTCAGCGTCGATCACGCTCCACATTTCTTCAACGTATTGCTGTAATGCGCTGAGATTCGAATTCACGAAAGCGATAGGATTATTGATTTCGTGCGCGACCCCGGCGGCAAGCTGGCCGATCGAGGCCATTTTCTCCGATTGCAATAATTGTTGATGCAATTGTTCCTGCTGCTGTTTGCTGAGCTTTAAATCTTCGTAGCTGCTGAGCAGGGATTGCTCCGCTTGCTCGCGAATGGTGATTTCTTGTTGCAAAAGGAGGTTTTGTTCGGCGACTTGCCGCTGCATCAATCGCAGACTCAGATGCGTATGGATGCGCGCCAGTATTTCTTCTATCTGAAATGGCTTGGTGACGTAATCAACGCCGCCAGCGCCGAATCCCTTTACCTTATCCGAGGTATCGGTCAGAGCCGTCATGAAAATAACAGGGATGTCTTTTACATCCTGCATCGTTTTTAACCGGGCGCAGGTTTCAAATCCGTCCATCCCAGGCATCATGACATCCAGCAATATCAAGTCCGGCTGGGCAAACTGGGCGCGACTCAACGCTTCTTCTCCGTCTTGCGCAACGACGACGCGATAGGCATGATCTTCAAGATAGTCGACCAGCACACCGATGTTGGCCGGTGTGTCATCGACGATAAGAATAGTCGGACTTTGTTTGTCCTGAGAATTCGATGCGTTCATGGAGCCTCGGAATTTTTTCTGTATTGCTCAACCAAACTCACTATGGCCTTGGATTGAAACTCTTTTGCCAGTTGTTGCAACTTTTGCGCGAACGCCTGATAACGCGGGTCAAGCTGTATCAGGTGATCGGCATATTTGCGGATATCCCGCATATTGCCGGTCAGCGCCAACTGATGCAAGGTTTCCATTTCGTCGCCGGACGGTGCAGCGATGGTGCTTCCCTGTTCCTGTGCCTGCACCGGCGTTTGCTCCACGTCGACATGTATCCAGTCCAATTGCAGGAACTCGCCTATCTGGCGCAGCAGGGCAGCCTGATCGACGGGTTTGCTTAAAAACGCATTGGCACCAGCGCGCAGGCATTCATGTTCTTCATCATCGCTTGTGCTGGCCGAGATGGCAATGACGGGACAGTCTTTTAATGCCGGGTGCATACGGATTGACTGAATTGCCTGCAATCCATCCATCACCGGCATGCGGATATCCATCAATATAATATCGGGCATCACCGTTTCGGCGATTTGCACGCCTTCTTCGCCGTTGGTCGCCAGATGGGTAATGAAGCCGATTGCTTCCAGTAAATCGCTTAACATCGCCCGATTGGCAATCACGTCATCCACAATCAATACCGACTTAGGATCCCCCTGATAACCAATGATGTCGTGGCCCTGGCTGAGATGCATATGACTATTGTCGGCGAGTGCGACCGACAGACTGAAGCCGAACTGGCTGCCCTTGCCTGGCGCACTGACGACATGAATGTCGCCATTCATCAGATTGACCAGCTTGCGGCTGATCGAAAGGCCTAATCCTGTGCCGCCGTAGCGGTGCTGCATATCGCCGACTTGTTCAAACGGTTCGAAGATCGCATCAAACTGGCTTTCTTCCATGCCAACGCCTGTGTCGGAGGCAAGAAAATGCAGGTTCACGCGCCGTTGATCCAGTTTTTCAGAATGAACATGCAGGCTGATTTGTCCTTGGTCGGTGAATTTGACGGCGTTGCCAAGTAAGTTCAACAAGACCTGACGCAGACGCTTTTCATCAAGCATGACGATTTGTGGCAAGTCAGGTGCGAGTTCGCAGAGGAAACGAATTTTTTTCTGATCGGCTTTGACGCGAATAATGTCAACGATGACCTGTAAAAATGACGTTAAATTGACAGGGCTATTATAAATTTCAAATTTCCCTGCTTCGATTTTTGACAAATCCAGTAAATCGGTAATCAGTGTCAGCAAATGCTCACCGCTCAGTTGCACGGTTTTCAGGCTGGCCAATTGCTGTTCGTTCAGATTCTTGTCGCGGCGCAGGATTTGCGCATAACCGAGGATGGCATTGAGCGGAGTACGCAATTCGTGGCTCATGCTGGCAAGAAACGTACTTTTTGCCTGATTGGCGACCTCGGCACGTTCCTTGGCTTCGGTCAGTTCAGCCGTGCGTTCTTTGACCAGTTCTTCCAGGTGTTCCCGATGGCGTTGCAGTTCTTTTTCCGTGACGCTGCGCCGTTCGATGTCTTCTTCCAGCGCCTGGTTTTTGGCTTCGATTTCGTCAAACAATGCTTGTAATGCGCGCCGGGTGCTTTCCAGACTATCGCCGAGTTCGCCTAGTTCATCTTTGCGGCTCCACACGAAGGGCAGCGATAGTTGACGCCGCGCCAGTTTATGTGATTCGTGCATCAGTCTTCGCAGCGGTGCCAGCAAGCGGACTTGCAACAATGCGACGATCAGAATCAGGCTTAATAATAATTGGGCGGAAACTGTTGCTATCAGCGTGCGCCTCTCTGCGGCAATTTCGGCATCCAGCTGTCCGCTATCCATTTCAGTAGAGACGTAACCGATGACTTTGCCGTTGTAGCTGACTTCCTGCTCCATCTTGAACTGGCGCCCTTTGCGGCGTTCGGGATGTTCTCCTTGAAGAAAAATCCCGAATTTCTTGTCGCGGACGATCAATGAGGTCACACGCTCATCACTGAGCAGCGCGTCAAATAGCGATTTTCCGACTTCCTGACTGAGGTTCCACAGCGGCTCTTGCATGCCAAATGTCAGAATTTCAGTGAGTCGCCGATGATCCGAAGTCAGTCGGTGGGTCAGTGATTCTTCCCGTTGCTCTTGTGTGAGTATGCTGCTGACGGTGACCGGGAGCAGCAAGCCAAAAATAACGGCCAGTACAATGGAAGCGCGCAGTTTCAGTTGCATAGCCTTTAGTACCCAGTAGTTTTACCTTAGCAGCGCCTTATTCGCCACCTGCTGGCAGAAAAAGGCATCTTCGGAAGAAATGCAGTTCAGCGTGTCGCCGCACGTTTTTTTGACGACATGGCAATTGTGCATGATTCTGCGTCGACTTTGTAGCTTAAAACGGCAAAGTCCGATTTGTGCAGGAATCGTGCATCGTTTGCGACGTGAATGCGCTTAGTTCAGATTGTCTATCCATCTGTTCATGACACGACGTACTTCGTCTGGCTGCTCCAGCACCGACATATGCCCGCAATCTTCTACGATGTGCAATTGCGCATGCGGCAGCCCGTTCGCCAGGTTTTCGGCTTCTTCCAGTTTTCGCATCTGATCTTGCCGGCTCGCGATGACCAGGGCTGGGCAATGGATATGCGGCAGTTCAGGATGGCCGTCTTCGCGAACCAGCGCCAATTGGCGAATGAACACATCTTTGCCTAGCCGCAAGGACATTGCCTGCAATTGGGAAAGCAAAGCAGGATTATCTGATCGGTCAGGATGCAGCGCACGCCGTAATGCCGTCTGAGTTTGCCCTTTATAGGGGAATACTTCCAGCATTTTGATTTGCTGCTGATTGCGCTCCAGTTCTGCCAGCGTACTTGGTCGCGCCGATGTGTTCAACAAGATCAGACCGGCCAGCTTGTCCGGTGCTTTGAAAGCGATGCGTCGTGCCACATAGCCACCTAGCGAAAATCCTATCAGCAGGCTGTTTGATGGCATGCTCGCCAGAATGCGGTCGGCCATTTCATCAATGCTATTGCCTTGATTCAGATCGACGAATTGCCCTTGCCCCGGAAAGCGTAAACCGGGTAACAAGGCTTGCCAGAGGCTGGCGTCGCACATAAAGCCTGGGATAAATACCAGCGTAGTCATGGGTGTAGGAAAAGCGGCGTCGGACATGATTATTTTTTATGACGCAAATCCTTGAGCAGCGTTTCAATCTCCTGATTTAAAGGAATACCGTGCCGCCTCAGCAATTGAACATGCAATACCAGATTTTCCAGAACCAGTTTGGCCGACACCGCTAACAAAGTAATCACTTTATCTTCCACGCTGAAACGGTTGAGGCTCTCTGCCATTTCGCACAAATGATCGGCAACGATGTTGCGTAAATCATCTTCGTCAAACGGCAGGTCAGCGAAATCGATGGGATCTTCCTGTTCCACTTCCTTCATTAGCTCCTGCAATTGTTGCGGAGAAATCGACATGGCAGTGCTCCCTATAGATGATCTGATTGCATTTCAGCAATTTGTGAGAGCCGTGTCAATAATGAAGTCTGAAATGTCAGGTAAAGCCGATTTTTTATTCGAAAGGTTTTTTACCGGTCAACGGATAGCGGCGCAGTAATCGGAAATCGGCGCCAGCTGTGGCTTCAAAGAAAAGTGCAATTTCCGAAATGCGCATGACTTCGGGGATATCAAAATACTGCACTGCTGCGCGATAGAACGCATCAGCAATGCGATGATCGTCAATGGCATCACTCAGCGTCAGATGAAACCGAAATTCTTCATCTGTGTACGGGTAGCCCCATTTTTGCAATAAACCTAGTTGCCGCTCACTTAAGGGATGCTGACGGCGTCGCTGTATTTCCTGCTCCGACGGCGGTGCGCGGAAATGATCAAAATGACTCACGCATTGCAGTGCTAATGCATTGATGGCCGGGTTGTCAGCGCCCGGTCGCA
>JAGWUK010000308.1 GCA_028868455.1 Burkholderiales bacterium
CGCCTCAACCTCCAGAAGCAGTGTCCAGCTATCGCCAGTTTTGTAAGATTTTTCGGCTGAAATAGGCGACGCTGTTACGTTAGGCATCGGTGAACTTTGCTCTTGCTGGCGAACGGATTGCTCATCAAGATTCGGATGCGTATTCGACGAATTTCCAGAAAATGTGCTGGGCATCAAATCGGGTGGAAGATCGGGGATTTCTACGGTCTGCCCTGGAGCCATCACGGTGATCCAGTTGCATAAATTTTCCAGTTGCCTGACGTTGCCGGGAAAATCAAGTCCGGAAAGAAATTGCAGCGCAGGCTCGGACATTCTCTTGACTTCAACACCGAGCTGTTTAGCGCTTTGTGTCAAAAAATATTTTGTTAATAACGGAATATCTTCACGCCGTTCACGCAAACTCGGCAAACGCAAACGAATCACGTTCAGGCGATGATACAAGTCCTCCCTGAACAATCCTTCTTTAACCCGCGACTCCAGATTTTGATGCGTTGCTGCAATCACTCTGACATTTGCCTTCATTGGCTGATGTCCACCTACGCGGTAAAAGTGGCCGTCGGAAAGTACGCGCAACAGTCGGGTCTGTAAATCGAAAGGCATATCGCCAATTTCATCCAGAAATAAGGTCCCCCCCTCTGCTTGCTCAAACCGTCCTCGCCTTGTCGTTTGCGCGCCAGTAAAAGCACCTCGTTCATGCCCAAATAATTCAGACTCTAGCAAGTCCTTAGGGATCGCGGCTGTATTCAGAGCGATAAATGGCTGCGATGAACGCGGGCTATGCTTGTGCAATGCTCTTGCAACCAGCTCCTTCCCACTCCCCGACTCGCCAGTAATCAGCACGGTAACATTCGATTGCGACAATCGACCAATCGCCCGGAACACATCCTGCATTGCCGGTGCCTGCCCCAAGATTTCCGGTGTTTCAGAAATGGTTTGTTCAACGCTTGATTCACGCAGACTTTCATCAAGCGCTCTTCGGATTAGCTCAACCGCTTTATCCAGATCAAACGGCTTTGCGAGATACTCAAAAGCACCGCCTTGAAAAGCAGCCACAGCAGAATCCAAATCAGAAAACGCCGTCATGATAATTACCGGTAAGCCCGGATGTTTTGCCTTGACCGTCTGCAAAAGTTCAAGTCCAGACGCGCCATGCATACGAATATCGGATACCAGCACTTGTGGCGTATCGGTTTGCAATGCAGTCATTGCATCGCGCGCGTTCGTAAAACTCCTTGTTATGAGATTTTCTCTCGCCAATGCTTTTTCCAGCACCCAGCGAATTGAGTCATCGTCATCCACTATCCAGATTGGTTTCATATTGTCGTCTTACTGTCAGGTTTTAGCGTATCTATTGGGGCGGCGCTTTTGGCTCCGCCAACTTTTCCATCTTCACTTGATTCAAGGAAGGGGAATCAGGATTCTGAAATCCGTTAATCCGGGACGGCTTTCGCATTCAATGACACCCATATGTTGTTCAACGAATGTTTGCGCCAACGTCAAGCCCAGTCCGCTTCCGCCATCCCTTCCAGAAACCAGCGGGTAGAAAATCCGGTTGCGAATCTCTGGCGGAATCCCCGGACCGTTATCAATGATATGCAAATCTAATGCCAGCCTGTACCGCACCTTAGCCAGGGTAATCTGACGGATGACCCTGGTCTTAAATATCAGCGTCGCATCGCCTTGACGAATCCGTTCACTCAGTGCCTGCGCAGCATTGTGCGCAATATTCAAAACCGACTGAATCAATTGTTCTTTATCCCCTCGGAACTCAGGAATCGACAAATCATAGTCGCGCTGAATTGTTAATCCCTGCGGAAATTCTGCGACGATCAGGCTACGTACACGTTCGCAAACTTCATGAATATTCACATCGCCAACGATATGCGGCAATCTGTGTGGCGCGAGCAATCTGTCAACCAAGGTCTGCAGACGATCTGCTTCTTTGATGATGACCTGTGTATATTCTCTTAATTCGCGCAAATGGCGTTCAGGCAATTCTAGTTCTAGCAATTGTGCAGCGCCACGAATACCCCCCAAGGGATTCTTAATTTCGTGCGCGAGATTGCGTATCAGTTCTTTGTTGGCTTTGCTCTGATCAAGCATTCGCTCTTCTCTGTCGAGCTTAAGTTGCTGGACATTTTCTCTCAGCTCAATCAGCACCGGTGTATCAGGGTTATCAAGCGCGGTAACGATACTATGTACATGCAAGGATTCCCGACCAGCTCTTTCTAGCACCAGATCTTGCCGTTTGTCCGCAAACTGATGTGCAACGGCCTGATGAAAAACTTCTAATAGCTCATCGCCATTCAGGAATAGCTCGCTCAGATTTTGATTCGTCAACGATTTGAACGAACTGTCCAGCAAACTTTCAGCAGCGGCATTGGCATAGGTAATACTACCGTTGGCATCCAGGACTATTACTGCTGAGGTGAGCAAGTCCAGGCCGGCAAATGAGGTAAGTGGTGTTTTCAAAAGTTGTCCATAAAAAAAGGTCGCATTCAGCGACCTTACTACGCAAACATCATGCCCGACAAATTAGCACCGGCAAGTTGCCTGAAATCATTTTCGAATTATTTTAAATTATTGATTTCCCGTTGCAGTGCTTCAATGTTCTTTTCGGTGCGGCTGATATTATCTTTCATCATTGTGGTGCGTTCCTGATACTTGGCATAATTTTTTTCACTACCAAGCCTTTCTGGCTCCCCATTGTTGTACTCTTTTTTCAAGTCGGCAAGTTTTTGCTGTTCTGACTTTAATTCATCTTGCAATATTTGCTTGCGATCAGCGTCTCTGGCTTTTTGCGCACCTTCATCAATTTTAGGAAAATCCGAAGGACTGGAAGCAGACTTCCCTTTCTTAGCCGATGGGGGAAGAACAGGCGCTGGCACAACAGTGATCCCGGGCAAATCTACTTTTTTACACCCTTTAACCACACCATTGTTTTTATATTCTTTATTTCCGTTCGCATCAATACATAAATAGACATCTGACTCCGCACGCACGGCATGGTGCACTCCAAGCAGAAAAAACAGTCCGATCAATAAGCGATTCATATTAGTGTATTTTCCAAAGACAAGCATCTAGTGTATGCGATGCTGCGAAACTGCACAATTGCAGAAAGCTTCGGCAAATAATGAAAAAAGCGGGGTAATCCCCGCTTTTTTGTTTACTCACCTCAAATTACAGAGAGTAATACATGTCAAATTCGACTGGATGTGTCGTCATACGGAAGCGTTGAACTTCTTGCATTTTCAACTCAATGTATGCGTCGATCATGCTGTCGCTGAATACACCGCCACGAGTCAGGAACTCACGGTCTTTGTTCAATGCATCGAGTGCTTCTTCCAGAGATGCACAAACTGTTGGGATCAATGCATCTTCTTCTGGTGGCAAATGGTACAGATCTTTGCTTGCTGCTTCACCTGGATGAATCTTGTTCTGCACGCCGTCCAGACCTGCCATCATCAGTGCAGAGAAGCACAGGTATGGGTTTGCCAGTGGATCAGGGAAACGTGTTTCAATACGACGGCCTTTTGGATTGGCAACGTAAGGAATACGGATTGATGCAGAACGGTTACGTGCAGAGTAAGCCAGTTTCACTGGAGCTTCATAACCTGGAACCAGACGCTTGTATGAGTTGGTACCTGGATTAGTGATCGCATTCAATGCTTTAGCATGCTTGATGATACCGCCAATGTAGTACAGAGCGAAATCAGACAAACCGGCATAGCCGTCGCCTGCAAACAGGTTTTTGCCATCTTTCCAGATCGATTGATGCACATGCATACCAGAACCGTTGTCGCCAACGATAGGCTTAGGCATGAAAGTCGCTGTTTTGCCATAAGTATGTGCAACGTTCCAGACGACATATTTCAGATTTTGTGTCCAGTCAGCGCGTTCTACCAGCGTAGAGAACTTGGTGCCGATTTCGTTTTGACCAGCGCCGGCCACTTCGTGGTGATGCACTTCCACAGGAATACCCAATGATTCGAGAATCAGGCACATTTCAGAACGCATGTCCTGGAAGCTGTCGACAGGAGGAACTGGGAAATAACCGCCTTTAACGGAAGGACGATGTCCCGTGTTTCCGCCTTCCAGCTTCTCGCCAGTAGACCAGGAAGCTTCTTCTGAATCAATCTTCACGAAGCAACCGGACATGTCGACTTTCCAGCGAACGCCATCAAAAATAAAGAATTCTGGTTCTGGACCAAAATAGGCCGTATCACCGATTCCAGACGATTTCAGATATGCCTCAGCACGTTTTGCAATCGAACGTGGATCACGATCATAGCCTTTGCCGTCGGATGGTTCGATAACGTCACATTGCATGAACAGCGTTGTTTCTTCCATGAATGGATCGATATTCGCAGTATTTGGATCTGGCATCAACAACATGTCAGAAGCTTCGATCCCTTTCCAGCCAGCGATGGACGAACCGTCGAATGCGTGGCCAGATTCGAATTTATCGATATCGAACTGGGAAACTGGAACAGTTACGTGCTGTTCTTTGCCACGGGTATCAGCAAAGCGGAAATCAACGAATTTAACTTCGTTGTCTTTCGCCATTTTCAAGACTTCTGCGGCTGTCATTGCCATGTGAAACTCCTCAAATAGAGCTAAAAAAAATTCGGAAATTGCTGAGCCCTTTGCCTGCCAACTTGTCTGCACAGCGATGAAGCATCGTTCTATTTCTATCACTGCCAGTAAAATCCACCTGGCGGCTAAGCTCACCGAAGATGATAGCAGAATCCATGCCATCTTCCAGATTAAGTGCGTTCCAAACAATTTTTTACTAAATACTTGTTTTTG
>JAGWUK010000309.1 GCA_028868455.1 Burkholderiales bacterium
TTTGTTTAGTCCGATCGCCTCGAAAATTTGTGCACCACAATACGACATATAGGTGGAGATGCCCATTTTGGACATGACTTTCATCAGGCCTTTGCCGATTGCCTTGGTGTAGTTGTAGATCGCTTTTTCTGCCGACAAATCACCAGACAAGTCCTTGGCCATATCTGCCAGCGTCTGCATGGCAAGATAAGGATGAACAGCTTCTGCACCATAACCAGCCAGCAGAGCAAAATGATGCGTTTCGCGTGCTGAACCGGTTTCCACAACCAGACCGGTCGTCGTACGCAAGCCTTTGCTGACCAGATGCTGATGCACGGTAGAGGTTGCCAACAAAGCGGGAATCGCCACGTTGTTCGCATCCATTTTGCGGTCAGTGATGATCATGATGTTATGGCCGGATTTCACTGCATCCACGACTTCTGCGCAAATCGATGCCAGCCGCGCTTCAATCCCGTCCTTACCCCATGCAACCGGATAGCAGATATCCAGTTCATACGATTTGAACTTTCCTCCGGTATTGGCGCTGATATTACGCAATTTGGCAATCTCGGAAAAATCCAGCACCGGCTGCGAAACTTCCAGACGCATCGGTGGATTGATGTTATTGGTGTCCAGCAAATTCGGTTTCGGGCCAATAAACGACACCAGCGACATCACCATCGCTTCGCGGATGGGATCGATAGGCGGGTTAGTCACCTGCGCAAACAATTGCTTGAAGTAGTTATACAGTGGCTTGAGTTTGTTCGACATGACCGCCAGCGAAGAGTCGTTGCCCATAGAGCCGATCGCCTCTTCACCGCTGCTCGCCATCGGCGCCATCAGAAACTTGATGTCTTCTTGTGTGTAGCCAAACGCTTGCTGTCGGTCCAGCAAGGTAGCGGATTCCGGCGCGACATATTGTTCAGCTTTCAGGCTACTGAGCTTGATGCGGACAGATTGAATCCATTGCTTGTACGGTTTAGCGTTCGCGTAAGTGTCTTTTATTTCTTTGTCGTCGATAATCCGGCCGGCTTCCAGATCGATCAGGAACATTTTCCCCGGCTGCAGGCGCCATTTCTTGATAATTTTCGATTCAGGAATGGGCAGAACGCCAGATTCGGATGCCATGACCACCAGATCGTCGTCGGTCACAATATAGCGCGCCGGACGCAAGCCATTGCGATCCAGTGTGCCACCAATTTGGCGTCCATCGGTAAATGCCATTGCGGCAGGGCCATCCCACGGCTCCATCATGGCGGCATGGTATTCATAAAATGCGCGACGATTGTCGTCCATCATGGTGTGATTTTCCCAAGCTTCGGGGATCATCATCATCATGGCCTGCGCGATCGGATAACCCGCCATCACCAGCAACTCCAGCGCGTTGTCGAAACTTGCTGTATCGGACTGACCTTCAAAAATCAGAGGATACAATTTTTGCAAATCGTCGCCCAATACGGCAGATTTCATCACACCTTCGCGCGCGCGCATCCAGTTGAAATTACCCTTGACGGTATTGATCTCGCCGTTATGCGCGATCATGCGGTATGGGTGAGCCAACGGCCATTCAGGGAATGTATTCGTGGAAAAACGCTGATGCACCAGAGCCAGTGCAGATACGCAACGTTCATCTTGCAAATCCTTGTAGTACACGCCGACCTGATCCGCCAGCAAGAGCCCTTTATAAACGATCGTGCGCGCCGACATGGAAGGGACAAAATACTCTTTGCCATGAATCAGCTTCAGGGCTTCAATCGCATGCACTGCTGATTTACGGATGACATACAACTTACGCTCCAGCGCGTCGGTCACCATGATGTCCGGGCCGCGTCCAATAAAGATCTGACGTATGACCGGTTCTTTTTCGCGCACAGTTGGCGACATTGGCATCTCTGTATCCACCGGAACATCGCGCCAGCCGAGCACGACCTGTCCTTCGGCGCGGACAGCCCGCTCTATCTCCTGTTCGCAAGCCAGACGAGATGCATGTTCTTTTGGCAGGAAAATCATGCCTACGCCGTATTCACCAGGCGGTGGCAATTCTATGCCTTGCTTAGCCATTTCTTCGCGGTAATACTGATCAGGAATCTGAATCAGGATACCGGCACCGTCACCCATCAATGCATCCGCACCTACGGCGCCCCTGTGATCAAGATTTTTCAGAATCAGCAAACCCTGATCAACGATGGCATGTGTTTTTTTACCCTTGATATGGGCGACAAAACCTACGCCACAAGCATCATGTTCATTGGACGGATCGTACAAACCTTGCGCATGCATAACTTTCTCCGGTTCAAATTTAAAGACTAAGGAAGAGAATAGTGCACTGCAAAAGAAAGTTCAACCAAATTAAAAAGGGTCAGTGTCAAATTAATTTTTTCAGAAATCTAGTTATTTTAAATTAGGGACATAGTAAATTTGACGGGTTCAACACACATTTACGAAACAGCTTGGCTATCCGACTATGCAGTTAGTCTTGTTTCACAACTTTGCGCGGACGACCGCGCTTGGCTGGCTCAACGCGCCTTTCGGTCAGTTTTCCCATTTCCTTTTTGAACGCAGTTGATCCTAATAACCATCCTTTCAGGGTAGACGAAGTGATCTGCTGTGATTCACTAGCGGACAAAGCTTGCTGCATCATCTCTTTGTAAGCGGCTTCTCGCTGAAAAGGGGTATTTCCCAACGCCCAGAAAAGCGAGTGATCGGTTATTAACGGATCGGATTTCAAGCCAATATGATGCTGATAGCTCGACCACGGATAGTCTGCCGCGTCAGCAACCAGCGCCGCACGCTGCGGATTGCCATCAATATATAAACTGCAAGGCACAAAATACAATGAACCCTCCAAGACCGTCGCCCTGAACCTGCCCTGCCATAGTCCGCCATTGCGATGATATTTACGATTAAAATAAGGGACATAGTGACGACCCAGCCATTGCATCATCTTGCCCAAGCCCGTTTCGTCAGTGGGTGTCACGAGTAAGTGCAGGTGATCCGGCATTAATACATAAGCATGGATAGCAACTTTGAACTGTTTGGCGGATGCTCCTAGCCATGCCAGGAAAGCAAGATGGTCCTCAGCGTCATGGAACAGCTGTATGCCTTCATGGCAACGCTGTATGACATGATGCAAGGCATTGGGGATAACGAGGCGTGGAAGACGTGCCATGAATACTGACGGGTATTTTTAAACCTTGTCATTGTAAGGCAGCCTATATCGACTGAAATGCGGATTCTCCATCAATATTCGTACAAGATGGTAACAACGACACGCATTAGCGCAATATTCTGCGGTCATCCTTTCAGTCAGCGACACGACAAAAACCATCTTTGCCTGCCGATCAACCCTGCATCGTCAAATAGCATGTAGCAAAAATGAAAAGCCCGAACTGACACATTCAGTCCGGGCTCATTATTCTGCTTTGCGCAACAATTGCAGAAACTGATTTCTGCAATTGTTTATATTATTTTATGCACACGCTGCAACCAATTCGGTTTTACGTTTTTTCAGGCGAAACGCTTTCAGCGCAAGCGAAGCTTCTGGCACTGCGACCACTTCATGCACACCACTCATCAATTCCGAAATACGTGTCTTTAATGCTTTCGCTTGTGTCGCCAGTTTGAAATGGGCGGGGCGTTTGGTCTGCACCACACTCCAGCGGACAATTGGACAATGACCACTGGCATCCAATAGCGCGCGGTCTCGCAGCCATTTCTCAAACGCTCTGGTTGGCAAATCACTCTCAATCCAGATCAAATGATCGGAGCTTATCTTCTTGTTTTCCGATGGGCGAACCAATATTTCATAAATCATTTTAAGACTCCTGTAAGGGAATCTTCGCTGGATGAAAGATGCTGGCAAAGATTCTTTAGTCCACAAACGTGTTTATTCGACGTTTAGTTGACAGGAATCGCTGCAAAATTACAGAAATATTTTCATCGATTCAAAAATTAGAAAAATTTCATGCCATTTAAATATGCATGCAAATTTATCCAAATGATATAAACCAATACCGTTTTAAATACATAGACCTTGCACAAAATCGCTCCAGCAAAGCCAAGCGGCGATGGCGACCCGCACGCCGTACGACATGGATCTTTTCGCTGCTGTGGCGGTTTTGCCTAAGTCCTGTACGTCACGGCATTGCCAAACCATCATAATGACGCTCTTCCAGCAGCTGTCGCGACACATCTTATCAAGATAATCAAACTAAACGGCCACTCACGCAGCGATCATGCTTTCTGCTACACCGCTCTTAGCGAATTCAAAGCAGAAAGCAGGATGCTTGCAGCGGGTATTTACAAGCCGCCAAGGCAGACGTACTTCATGACGAGGTAATCGTCCATGCCGTATTTGGAGCCTTCTCGCCCCAGTCCAGACTGTTTCACACCGCCAAACGGCGCTACTTCATTCGAAATCAGCCCAGTATTGACACCGACCATGCCACTTTCCAGCGCCTCTGCCACACGCCAGATACGACCAATGTCGCGTGCGTAAAAATAGCTTGCCAAACCAAACTCGGTATTGTTGGCCATGGCAATCACATCGTCATCGGTTTTAAAACGGAACAACGGCGCCAATGGACCGAAAGTCTCTTCTCGGGCGATCAGGCTATCGGTGCTGAGATCAGCGACCACGGTAGGCTCAAAAAATGTCATGCCCAAAGCGTGCCGCTGACCGCCAGTCAATACGCGGCCACCATGCGCTACCGCATCGGCAATATGTGCCTCCACTTTTTGCACGGCTTTTTCGTCAATCAATGGACCTTGATTTGTCTCTGCCTGCATGCCATTCCCGGGATGCAATTTTTCGACCGCCGCGACTAACTT
>JAGWUK010000310.1 GCA_028868455.1 Burkholderiales bacterium
CGGTAGAACTGACGCATAATTACTCGACCAAGGCATGGTGACTAAGACGGTACACGTCATGCGATGAGACACCAATAGCCGCCAGAGCAGTTGTGCATAAAGCCTGATTTCCATTGCCTCCCCGCCTTTCAATAGTTGGGATGACCAGTTAAACATTTATGAAACCGGAGCCTGCTGTGCCACCTTGTATATTTCGCTTCGCTTTCCTACTATGCAGCTTATGCTTGAGTGGCTGCACAGTACTCGCTGTTGCCGATGCAGCAGTTTCAACAACAGTCAAAGTTGGAAGTGCCGTCGTAGGAACCGCCATTGATGTCACCAAGGCTGGAGTCGGTGCCGTCACTGGCAGTTCAGGAAAATAACCCTTCTTTCAGCCTCGTCGCCAATCAAAAACACCACCATGCCTACTGAACTTCAAATCGCCGAGCATAAAAAAGTTCAACTGGCTGCAAAGTCCGTACTGGACAGACTCGCCGAAGCCATCACTCCCGACGACACAGAAAAAAGTATCGCCGCCAAGGCATACGACATGATGAAAGAAAGCGGCTATACGGAAACCTGGTACTACGATTGTCCTGCGCTGGTTTTACTTGGATCACGCAGTTGCGTATCGATTTCCGGGCGCGACTATCAACCCTGCGAAGAAACGGTTGGCATGTCCAATCTGGTCACGGTTGATCTTAGCCCCACACACCAACGTTACTGGGGCGATTGCGCACGATCTTTTCCCATTGAAAACGGCCGTGTTACGCATTCACCTCAGCTTTTGGAATTCCGGAACGGATTGAATTTTCTGGAGCAAATGCATACGCAAATGCAAAAGATTGTGCGACCAAACACCACCTTTGGACAGTTGTTTGATTGGGCAAACATGCGCATCAGACAAAACGGCTTTGTCAATCTTGATTATAAAAACAATGTCGGCCATAGCATTGCCATTGATCGTGATGACCGGCAATACATCCAGTCCAATAATCAACTTGCGCTTGGCGAGGTGCCGTTTTTCAGCTTTGAACCATTTGTACGCTTAAAGGGCGGAAAATGGGGCTTCAAACGTGAGGGAATATTTTTCTTCAATGAAGCAGGCTTACTCGAAGAATTGTAGTCTGACTTGGCTCAAAAAAGTCTGGCGGCTGCACCGCCAGACTGTCCATCAAATCAGTTTTTTACGCAATTAACCAGAATATTGCTGGCGCCTGTTGGATTGGACAAGTCAGCCACGCCCGTCCCGTTCGTGACCTTACACGTTTGCCCCGTTGGTTGCGTATCAACCGAGACCGTGTAAGGAGCGCCGTTCAGCAAGCTCCAATTAAAGCTATACGTACCATCATTGGAAACAGCAAGTTTATCGCCTGCACCAACACCTGCATTCGCCAGCGTCAATGAAGACCCGGAGGTCAGCCCACTCACAGTAAATTTGACTGGAACTGCAGGAACGCAATTCACTGAGACATTGCTGGCGCCGGTCAGGTTTTGATTGTCGACAGTACCAGTCGCATTATTTACTGTGCAATATTGGCCGGCTGGAGGTATGTTGACGGACACAGCATAAGTGCTGCCACTGACCACATATGACAGAAATTGAAAGGTGCTATTGGTCGTTACCTGCAGTGACTCAAGTCCCTTTGCCGTCGTATTGTACAAATAGATGCTATTCCCATCATTAAGCCCAGACAAAGTCCCGCTGACAGGTACATTCGGAACACAAGTTACGCTGACGTTATTGACTGCGCCACTTCCTGTCATCGTTCCAGTGCCATTAGCGACTGAGCAATTGGTCTTATTCGGCTGACCATAGATGCTGATGGAATAACTGGCATTACTTGCCTCATTAAACGAAAACGGCCCATCTGTAGAAACGCCGACTTTATAGTTACCTTCATTTCTCAGTGTCACGCCGTCACCCGCCACCAGACCACTGACATTGCCACCGACCGTGGTATACACAAAGCCGCCGCAACCGGCAAGAATGATGCCTACGCAGCCAGCGATACCTGCAAGTTTAGATTTATTCAAGATGTTTATCCAAAATGTGTGTTTTCGATTCAAAAGCCGGGATATTTACCCTAGAGCGATACTATAATGCGCGCACTATTATACGAGCTAGTGTTATCTGGGATGACGAATCTGCGACGAGATTACATTCCGTTACCCGGACAACGCTGACATATAGACCCTGTCACACAGCAATCGTTCGCCGTGGCAGGCCAAGCCGATAGCGCTTTTCGGTGTTTGTGATGCCGTGCCATCTTTGCTACGATAGCCGCTCCTTATGCCTTTTCATTAAAATTTTAGCATGTCCCCAGACGAATATTGCCAGCAAAAGGCTGCACAAAGTGGCTCCAGTTTTTATTACAGCTTCCTGTTTCTGCCTGTTGGCAGGCGCCGTGCGATTACTGCACTGTATGCATTTTGCCGGGAAGTCGACGACGTCGTGGACGAAAGTACTGATGACATGGTGGCTCGTACCAAGCTGACCTGGTGGCGCAAAGAGGTGCAAAACATGCTCAACGGCGAACCGACACATCCGGTATCGAAGGCACTGCTTCCGCATATGGCGCAATATCAACTCGATGGAGCGCACCTGTTTGCCATTATTGATGGCATGGAAATGGATTTGAATCAAACCCGTTATCTCGATTTTCCCGCCTTACAAAAATATTGCTGGCACGTGGCTGGCGTCGTCGGGATTTTATCAGCCAGTATTTTTGGTATCACGAATCCTCAGACCAAGGTGTTTGCTGAAAAATTAGGGCTGGCGTTTCAGATGACGAATATCATCCGCGATGTCGGCGAAGATGCACGCAAAGGACGTATTTATCTTCCGGTCAATGAATTGCAGCAATTTAAGGTGACGGCGGCTGACATTTTAAATGCGCGCCACAGCGAACAATTTGAAGCCTTAATGCAATTTCAATACGAGCGGGCGCAACAACTGTATGACGAAGCCTTCGCCCTGCTGCCTGCAGAAGACCGTCGCGCGCAAAGAACCGGCCTGATTATGGCTGCCATCTATCGGGCGCTGCTGGTTGAAATCCAGAACGACCATTTTCACGTCCTGACGCAAAGAATCTCGCTAACGCCGATCCGCAAATTGTGGCTGGCGTGGAAAACCTATATCCGTGGCTAAACGCAAACCGAAAAAAATCGCCGTCATCGGTGCAGGCTGGGCCGGTTGCGCTGCCGCCGTCCATCTGTGCCAGCAAGCGCAAGAGGTTTACTTAATTGAAGCCTCGCGCACAGCTGGCGGGCGGGCCAGGCAAGTCCACCTGCATGGCAAACAACTGGATAACGGTCAGCATATTCTGCTTGGCGCGTATTCCGAGACTCTGCGTATCCTGCAGCAGGTCGGCATCCGTCGCAGTGATGTTTTGCACAATTTGCCATTGCAAATGATTTATCCGGAAAATGAGCCGGGCATGCACTTCATCGCGCCGCGTTTCCCCGCCCCCCTGCATGTATTGCTGGCTTTGTGGCGGGCAAAAGGCCTGAGCAAAGAAGATAAGCTGGCTCTGGCTCGTTTTTCGACAACTGCGCGCTGGATGACTTGGCGACTGGATCAGGATTGTAGCGTTGCCGAACTGCTGCAGCGCTTCGGGCAAACTGAAAAATTATGTCGTCTGATGTGGGTGCCACTATGTATTGCAGCACTGAATACCCCGCCGGAGCGCGCGTCCGCTCAGGTATTTTTAAATGTCCTGCGCGACAGTCTCGGCGCCAACCGGGCGGCGTCAGACATGTTGATTCCTAAAGTCGACTTATCCAGTTTATTCCCCAGACATGCCATCACCTATCTGGAACAAGCGGGTGGTCAAGCGCAGTTTGCTGCCCCAGTGCGCGCCCTCTATCAACATGCAGATCAGACCTGGCATTGCCAAACCGCTCAAGAGCACATTGCTGCACAAAGTTTTGATGCTGTAATTATCGCCACTGACTACACCAATGCCGACCGACTACTGAAGAGCTTGCCGCAGGGCGCCAGCACCTTGCCGCCCATGACGTTTGAGCCGATCACGACCTGTTATTTGCAATATGACGCCACATTGCGATTGCCTTTGGCGATGGCCGCGCTGATCGACCAGCCAGCGCAGCAAAAATGGGGGCAATATGTATTCGATCGCGGCCAGCTCAATGCCGATCAGGCTGGGTTGATTGCCGTTGTCGTCAGCGCGTCGCAAGCTGCAAGCGAACTCAGTCACGCAATATTGGCCGAACAGATTGCCCGCCAAATCGCCGGGAGTTTTGGCGATAGCCGACTGGCAACACCTATGTGGCATAAGATCATTACCGAAAAGCGCGCCACGTTCAGTTGCTCACCGTCCCTGCAACGTCCGCAAAATGCGACCGGCATTCCTGGCTTGTTTCTGGCTGGCGATTACACAGCCGGCGATTATCCGGCCACACTGGAAGGCGCCGTCAGAAGCGGACTTGCCGCGGCGCGCGCCGTGCTAAACAGCCGCTGAATCATCTTCCGCAATCAACCGAATGGCCTGTCGTCGCGCACCGAGCATGGCGCGCATTAGCACAATGTGCCGCCAAATTATATACTCCTATCCAGTATTTTTTCATACCGCAGTAAAAACAAGCGCAACAAGGTACATTTTTAATAAAAACAGGGGAGTATATGAAATTCAGCGTACAAGGCCAGCTTAACTGGCGTCATCAACTTCACGGATTTTGCTAAGCGCTTCTTCGATACGATCAACGCCGATAATCGTCAGGCCCTCGATTTTTTGCTTGGGTGCGTTCGACTTCGG
>JAGWUK010000311.1 GCA_028868455.1 Burkholderiales bacterium
CCGAACTTACTATTAGACGTATCAATAAGCCATCCGCTTGGAACTTGAGCATTTCCATTCAAATAATTTCCCGCTTTTGAATCTTGCGTGATAGCCACACCATTCACTCCGTTACAATTCCAAAGCCCCAACACTTTAGAATATTGCGGGTCATTTGTAGTCCCTGGAGGCGGCAGTCCCCGTGAATTAAACCCCGTCGGATTTTTAGCCGTCAACAAATAAAGCGACACTACCTGACTTGCTTGTGTCTCAAATGTTATTTGCGTTTGTTTTTCAACATCAATATACCCGATAGAAAAAGCAGGAATAATTCCTGTCTCCCCATTCAATGTATAATTAACCGAATATTGATTGTTATAATTATCAATATAAACAGAACGCGGTTGAACAGGGTCGCCCTGAAACGAACCGTTTAACGGAACCAACGCTGATAAATCAGACGCGAAAGAAATGGTATAATGCGCCGACAAACCCAGTTTACCGGCACCATATATCGGATATCCGAGATATTGCATAGTTTTTAGTGCGCGTGAATAGCATCGATAATCTGATTGATATCGACAGAGTCCGAGGCAGGTGCAAAGTGGAACGTATCCGGCGTAGCATCAAACGCTTCCGGTACATCAATCCCGACGCTTTCAAGATGATACTTTTCTTCAGCATTCAACGTAGCGAAAAAGTCCGCTCGTTCAATCGCATCATGCTCATTCAAAATGCGGCGAACTGTCACTGTTGAAAACTGAAAGTCCGCATAGGCTTCTGCTAATTTTTCACGTATTGTACTCATTTATATTTTCTCCAATCTTTTAACTGAAAATGCGCCAACTCAAAAAATGTCGAGTCTGGCGAACCTAACCAATCTAAACCCAAATCTGTACCAATTTTTCCAGCACGCGCCCATTGATTATCAGTATCGGGGGCGTATTTCCCGCCCATAAAACAGGCAATATCAAAAGCACAAGAAGCGCCACCGCCGTTTTTATCTACTACATTATGAGCACTTTCGCCAGCTTTGGCATTCGTTACTCTTTTTCCAGCTCTCGTTCTACCATAAGCATAAAGAGAATTTTGCTCGTCATCGCTTCTGTAAGTGCAGCAAATAACCATATTAATGTTAGCCGCTTTACAAGCGTCAATAAACTTTAAAGCGATTGGTCTTAAAGTAGGATGCAGCAAATCGAGGTTACGCGATGCCATTATAACTGTATCCAACACATAACGGAAATTGTAGCGTCGAACGGCGTTAAAAAAGATAAAGACTGAATTTCTTCGACGTACATAAACACATTATCATTTACAACAAATGAACCGCTATCACTTTCTATTACGCCCGAATTGCTAGGCGCGGCAAAGTTTTGTGCAGTACCGTTAAACGAAGCAATGACCGTACTATTTGGTAGGGAACGACGAATCATAATCATTTTTGTGCCGCTTGGCAAAATGCATTCCAACGGAATATTTGCCTTTGTAGATAAATTCACCACTTTATCAGATGTCGGCACAATCGGCAAAAACGGATTTTGCGCCCGAAGCGCTGCCAGCTTGCCGTTGAAAACTTTACTTACAAAACTATCCCGAGCCGCCATCATGTTTTGATGCAGAATAGCGGCATCGTCTTGCTGACTATATTCGTCGTTCATTTTATTTACCTTTGATTATATCGTTAATTCGATTGTGCAATACATCGTCTTCTTTTTCTAACTTTTCAAATTTCTCTTTATGATCTGTTAGCTTTTCATGTATGTTTTTTATATCGCCACGTATCGCCGTATATATGCTTCCAGCGGTGAAAACAGCGGCGATTATCTGCATAAGAAAATCGCCGCTCATATTAGCCCGCGTAGGTCATGTGTAAATCAACAGCATCGGCGGCTGCCGCCAACGATTTCACTGTTGTAACGTGATCTTCGATCACACCTTGAACGACAGGTTCAATTTGTTTAATAAAGTCGTCAGCGATTCCGACAGCTTTAAAACCTTTTGCAATGCCGCTTTGAACGTACGCGCTTTTCTGTTCGCCGGAATTTGGTTCCGTGAAAATTTCTTGCGCCTGTTTCACCAGCTTAAAAATAGACGGCGACAGCTTAATTACCAATTCCAAAATAGCTAAATAGCTCATAAATTTACTCCCTTATTTTGATTTAAAAACTGACCAGATTGTCAGCACTATGATTAATAAGCCAATAAAGCCAATTAATATTGGATAAAATCCGCTCATAAAAAAATCGGCAATTTTGCCGCCGACACCCTTCGCGGTATCTACCGGAGATTTTAGCATATCAATCATACTTTTTGGGCTAGCATTATCAACAACGGGGGCATTCCCGACAATATTTTTAGTTTCGGCAATACCCTTATTGATATCAGTATATCCCTTATACTTTGCAATCGCCGCCGCTGTCGAACCATATTTCACGGTCAACTCTGAGAGATATTTCGCAGCACCCTCCAATGATGAATTAGCATCAAAAACATTTACCCCTTTTTCCTGCGCGGTGCTTGGCAAAAACTGAGCAATCCCCGCCGCGTTTTCCCCGTTGACAGCACGGGGGTTAATCGCGTAAGGGTCAAAACTACTCTCAGAACGTATTAAATTTCGGAAAGTAGTAGGGTCGATACCATATTGCGCCGCATATTTATCTGCGATCGCGCCATACGTATTTTCGTTAGCATTTGCCATATTATAAAGTCGAAGCGATTAACTTAGCTCTGTCGGCTTCAGCAGCAGACGCGGGGTTTTGAATGACGGCGTCATAAAATCCCTTCGAAACTTGGTCTAATGAATAGCCTTTCGAAAGCTGCGTTTGCCAGTAAGCCATACCGGCGGCATCTGGATTAGTTCGACCAATTGACGAATATAACGTACTGATAATATTCGGTGCCGGCATTGCTTGCTGCTGCGCTATCTTGGCATCGCTTTCCTGCTTTGCAATCGTATCCTGCGCTGCGATATGCGTCGCTTGTGTTTGATTCATAAACTGCTGCAAGTCATACGTTTTGTTGTTGATGTTCAAAACCGTGCCCGTCTGCGTTGTATCAACATTTACGCTACCGCCATACGGCATAGCGGATAGTGCGTAAGAAAACACCCCACTGTTTTGATTCGATTGTCGCTGCAAGTCATACTGCGATTGATTTTGCATAGATGTGAGTTTCAGCATTAAGTCATTAGTCATCTGAATCGACTTTAATTGAGCATCATTTGTTTTCGCAGTTTGTTGTGCGGCAAGCGCGTACAAATTATCTCTGTTACTTTGCGCCTGATCTGCCGTGCCAACCGCCATGCCGCTATTCCCAACACCGACGGGCGACGAATAAACAATGTCGGGAGTGGAACCGCCTGCGGAAATAGGACTAGATAAATAGCCTGACATTGCAGATTGACTTTGATCTGCTTGCGATTGCGCGGCAATAGCCGCTTGATGTTTTCTATACCACAAAAACCCGCCAATAACGACCACACCGCCTGCGCCGTAATATAAGTATTTTTTATCCATGCTTACACCCACACTGCCGCACTTGCAACATCAGCCGCAGCGCCTCCGCCAAACAACCCGCCAATAGCATCGCCAATCGCCCCACCGATACCGCCCAAAATTCCGCCGAACAAACCGCCGCCACCGCCTCCGCCACCGCCGGATAAACCAGCTTTTAACATCGCGGCATTGGTTTGATATCGCAAGGTGTCCGCGCTGATCGTTGCCAACGCTTGCGTATTTTGTCCATTAATGACAGCCAATTGTTGTGCGCCAGCATTTTGAATTTGCATCGCATTCGCTGAAAATTGCAATAAAGAAGGAAGGTTAGCATTGTTAGAATCTATCGTGCGGTTATCAATCGCATATTTATAGTCCAACGATTTGTTAGTGATTTGCGATGCGGAATTCAATTGCGCAAGCGCTACCTGCTTTCCCGTATCCATTCCATAACGCTGAGTATTAGCTTGAATTCCAGCCAATGACAATTGCGTGTTGGCATTGACATTCAACATATCAAGATTATTTTTTAATCCTGCGAATGCTACACTTTGCCCCGCCATTGTGTTAGCCATTCCCATGTTCAAATTTGCGGCAACTGCGTTTTGATTATCCAAATGCTGCAAAAAATTGGCAGTATTTACGCCTTGAGTTTGATTCATAGCAACGCTTGCAGCCGTTGATGCTTGGAAAACATTAGACGCATAAGCGGCACGAGTTTCAGACAGCTTTTGCTGAAGCTGCATATTCGCCATTGTGACCTGAGCATTTTGCCCGTTAATTTGCACATCGGTATTCGCCGCGATCGCTTGTGATTGTAAAGCGACAGCCGGATTATATCCGTTTTGAATAGCAGCATTGGAACTCCCCCCGCGCATCATAATGAGTAAAAGAACACCCACGCCGAGCGCGATCGGAATTGGATTCTCTTTTATTACTTTGATATAATCCATCTATTAGCCCCCTACTTTTCTCATGCTGCCTGATACGTCTGGGAAAATCGCGCCGATATCTTGCGGCAATTGCCCGACCCACGTGCCGAATGGTGTTTTGCCCAGCATCAAACTGTATTCCATACCATTAAACAACGGTAACAGACCTTCGACGTGTCCAATTGTTTGCGGATATGGGAACTTAGAAACCCCAGTAGCGGGGCGCACAAAATCAAGCGCTCCATTTAAATCATAAGGGTACTCCGCATCGTAATAATACGTGTTTAATTGCCCACCATTAAGTGGGCTGATTGCGTTGAAAGTCATAATCGACCCA
>JAGWUK010000312.1 GCA_028868455.1 Burkholderiales bacterium
CCGGAGGAGACATGGAAAAAAGAGCATGGCTAGACACGTCTAAATCAAAGCGCTTTCAGCTCATACTTTACCCGCTCGTTGTTGCGAATGCGATTGCGATCAGCGGATGCGAATCTTCAAACGCAAAACCGCTGGAGGCCGATTATCGGCGAGCTGAATCATTGCGTCCGTCAGACACCACGCTAGCGCAAAAATATGAGCGATCCTGTATTGCCTGTCATACGGTGAAAGGGAGCAATGCGCCGCTGGCAGGTTTTTCCGGCGATTGGCATCCTCGCATCAAACAGGGCATGCCAACGCTTCTGGAGCATGCGCGTAATGGCTTTAAGGCGATGCCAGCAAGAGGCTATTGCAACGATTGTAGCGATGAAGAATTAAGCGCTTTGATTGCCTTTATGTCTGCTTCGCAGTCCAAGGAGGGCGTATGAATGCGCGTAACGCCCGTCGGCATGTTCTCAAACTGGGCATGAGTGCGGTTGGCGCTGGCCTTTTGGGCCAATCAAATATCTTGCGTGCGTCAACGCCAATTCCTGGTAACGGTCGCCAGATGATCTGGCGCAATTGGTCCGGCATACAAAGCTGTCAGGTGGAATCTTTGCTAACGCCAGCCGATGAGGCTGCGATCGCGAAACTGCTACACGGCACGACCAACATTGTGCGTTGCGTGGGATCGGGCCATTCGTTTACTGGACTGGTTCCAACGCAAGCGACGATACTCTCGCTCGATAAAGTGTCCGGCCTCATTACCCATGACAAGGGGGGCATGACCGCCAGCGTAAGAGCAGGTACGCGGCTGGCGCAACTTTCGCGTCAGTTAGATGCATTGGGATTGGCTTTGCCCAATTTACCCGATATCGACGCACAGTCGTTCGCTGGCGCGATCAGTACGGCGACACACGGCACAGGCGCCGGACTACAGGCTTTACATGCCGGTGTTCGTTCTATCCGTATGGTGACCGCTAAAGGCGACGTGATCGATACGCGAAATGCGGAACACGCAGGATTGCTGGACCCACTGCGGGTATCGCTGGGCAGTTTAGGTGTTCTCACTGAAATGACGACCGACGTTGTTCCAGCTTTTAAACTGCATCGCCGTGTATGGCTGAAGCCAGTCGAAGAATTGCTGGAGGTCGCACCGCAACTTGCCTTAGAACACAGGCACTTTGAATTCTATTATTTGCCCTTTACCGGATTTGCTGCAGCGATTACTCACGATATCGACGCTACAGGCGTGACTCATCACCCCGATTCTGCTGATGAAAACATGTTGCGCGATTTGCGTCGTTTGCGAGACTGGCTAGGTAAATCACCAGATTTGCGCCGCTGGGTCGCCAGAAAGCTGATCGACGTAGATCAGACGGAAACCGCAGTCGACCAGTCGTGGAAATTATTATCCACACCCAGACCAATGCTGTTTAATGAATCGGAGTGCCATATTCCCCGCGAGGCAGGAATTGCCTGTGTCAGGGAAGTTATACAAAAACTTGAGCAACGCAATGAGGTCTTTTTCCCGCTTGAGTTCCGATTCGTGAAAGCCGATACGGCCTGGCTAAGTCCCTTCTATCAACGCGACAGTTGCTCCATTGCTGTACATGCGGCTGCGGGTGAGCCCTATGCTTATCTGGTCAATGAAATCGCACCGATTTTTCGCAAATATCAAGGGCGACCGCATTGGGGGAAACTGCATGCGCATGGCCCACGGGACTTCAAAACCTTATATCCCCGGTGGCAGGATTTTCTGGAGGTTCGACAACAGCTTGACCCGCAAGGACGATTGTTGAATCCGTATCTGCGTCAACTGTTTGGAGTTCCAGCATGAAAAAGATGCTTCCGGATATGAAAAGAAGGCGATTGCTGACTGCTGCCGGGTTGACGACGATCGGAGCCGTTGGCTGGGGGCTGAAACCATCAGCGGATGGCGCACCGCATAATCCATATTTTCAGCGATTGTCTGCAGCGCTGAAAAGACATGGCATGGCCACGCCAACCTTGGTCATCGACCGGCAGGCGATGCTTGCCAACGCAAAAACAATTCTCGGGCACATCGACAATCGCATGCAATTGCGATTAGTCGTTAAATCCTTACCCAGCCTGCCCCTGCTTGATGTTTTGCGGCATCAGACGAAAACTGACCGGTTAATGCTATTCAGTTTGCCGCAACTGCAGAAAACCGCGCATGGAAAATGTGACATTTTGCTTGGAAAGCCAATGCCTATCGCTGCGGCGGCAGAGTTTTATCGAGGGAATCCGTCGAGTGATTTTGTCCCTGATAAGCAATTGCAATGGCTGATCGATAGCCCGGAAAGGCTGGCGCAATATCGCGATCTTGCCCGAGGGCAGAATCTGCAATGTCTGGTGAATTTTGAAATCGACGTTGGCTTGCATCGAGGCGGCATCAATTCACAGCGCATGCTGCAGGACATGTTGGCGATTTTAAAATCCGAACCCAGACTGCGTCTGTCCGGCTTGATGGGATATGACGCGCATATCACCAAAATTCCTAACCTTCCGGGTTTGCAGACCCAAGCGCGTGAGCACGCAAGGGCTTTGTATGCGAGCTACGCATCGACTGTACTCGCTGCGCTCGGCAACGATGGCATGAGTAAATATGGTGGCGCACCAACTTTTAACGCAGCCGGTTCACCGACCTACCGGCTGTACGACGGCAAAGGCATAGAGAATGAATTGTCGGTCGGCTCGGCGATGTTAAAGGCCAGTGATTTCGATACGCCTTTGCTGGCCGATCTGGTGCCAGCGGTATTTATTGCGACGCCAGTATTGAAGACACCAGAACAATTCATGATGCCGTTTGGTGTTGAATGGACTGGCAACGCGGCGCGCATGTGGGACGCCAATCAGCGTAAGTCCTATTTCATCTATGGCGGCAACTGGCTTGCCGATCCTTGTTCTCCCTCTGGATTGCATCCCAGCGGACTCTACGGTACGTCATCAAATCAGCAGGTATTGCTTGGGTCGGGCGCGCAACAATTGCGGGTTGACGACATTGTTTTTTTTCGACCTCGGCAAAGTGAAGCTGTATTGCTGCAGTTTGGCGATATTGCAGTGTTTGACGGCGAAAACATTTCTGAAATGTGGGCACCAATGCCTGCGACGGCTTAGTCAATTCATAGAAGGGGAACGCAATGAGAACGAAATTGTTTCTGAGCATATCGTCAATGCTGCTGGCAGGAATGCATGCACAAAATTGCTGGGCAAAAAGCCAAACCGATGCCCAGGGTTTTTGGCTCAGTGCCGACAAAGCAGCAGTCATCGAATTCAAGGAATGCACTGATGCGGCGGGATCGATATGTGGAAAGATTGTCTGGGATAAGGATGCGGGGACGTCCAAGGATGCTTGCGGCGTATTGATCGCAAAGCTTGCCAGATATGACAACGACGCATGGAAAAACGGCTGGGTTTTTGATCCGCGTACCGGGAAATACTACAAAGGGACAGTTCGCGTCAAAGGGGAGAAAAACGAAATCCTGGCAATGCGCGCTTTTATCGGTACGGAACTGCTTGGTGAAACGGAGGAGATGACCAGGGTGTCGTCGGTACAACCAGGGTGCAAAAAGTAGACCGTTATTTAAACAATGGCAAATAAAAAAATCAATGTAAATGGAGACCAATATGAAGACAGTTCTGGCTATTTGCTTAATCGCAATCACATTTTCCGGCGCGGCACAACGTGCATTTGCGCAAACGGAACCGGTAATACAAAGCTATTCGCTGGATGTCGAAGCAAAGCTTTTATCTGACCGAAAAAATCGCGGCATTTCGGATACCTTTAACGGCCCCGGTGCCGAAATCAATATTACTGCCGTGCATGAGTCCGGTTTTGTTGGTTACCTGCAGTTGGGAACGGTGAGCAAAACCTTGTTTGTCGGTGGAAATGGCGCGCAAGTGACCGCCGCGCTCGGATACCGCGGAGGACAGTCTGACGCGTTCCATTACGGTGTCGGTTTTGCGCAAGAATGGTTTCCAGGCGCAAAAGTGGAGAATGCGCCGACCAATATCGATTGGGCGACAGGCGAGCCTACTGGGTTGGTAGATACGAAATTCGACAGCAGCTTTGCATTGATAGAGTTTGGTTACGGAATTCTGGAAGGGCGATATCTGTATGTTCTCTCTAAAGATTTTCGTGGAAATAATACTGCCACGCTTTGTGGTGGAACTTATCTTCCAGCCGTGCTGGCAGGCGGCGATCCGGCCAATGCGATAAGTTGTTATGGCGACCAGTATAAAAACTCAGGCGGCTCGCATTTGCTTGATCTGGACATGAAATATGCGCTGAACGGGCAAACAAAGTTGTTGGCCCATCTTGGCTATCAGAAAATCAAAAACTTCAGTGGCTTGGATGCGTGGGACTATCGGCTTGGTTTGCTGCATACGCGCTGGGGACTCGACTTTAGTGCCGAAGTGGTTGGAGCACACTTAAATAATCGCGATTTTGCAGTAGTGACCGATAGCTCGGGGCAAAGCAAAAAAATGGATAGAACGACGCTGGTGCTCGCGGTAGCTAAGCGTTTTTGAATTCATTGGCGACTTGCGCAAAGTTATAATGCGTGAATTGATTTAGTGGAAATTCAGCGTGACCAAAGCTCTGACCAATTTACAGGAACGAAAGCGGCGCGAAGCAGAAGCGCGCCGCAAGCATATTATCTCTGTCGTAAAAACCTTGATTAAAAAGGGTGGTGCCCGCGAAATCA
>JAGWUK010000313.1 GCA_028868455.1 Burkholderiales bacterium
CCCGTAACCGTCCCAAATTCATGCCCTACACTTGCTAAATGCTTTCCTACTCCAGCATCCGTTGGCAATTCCGAAGGAAATGGGCCAGATCCAACGCGCGTAGTATATGCCTTCGTAATACCCAAAATGTAATGCAGCATGTTTGGCCCCACGCCTGAGCCAGCCGCAGCATTTCCGGCAACGCAGTTACTGGATGTTACAAAAGGGTAAGTCCCGTGATCCACGTCCAGCAAACTACCTTGAGCTCCCTCGAACAACAAATTGCCCCCCTTATTATGTGCAGCATACAGCTCACTTGAGACATCTGAAACCATGGGCCTGATTCGTGGAACATCAGCCAGAGTATCATCCAGCGTTTTCTTGTAATCAACCGCAGGTGCTTTCAAATAGTTTGTTAGCACAAAATTATGATAATCCAAATTATCTTTTAGTTTTTCTGCAAATCGATCAGGATTCAGCAAATCCGCAACCCGAATCGCACGGCGCGCGACCTTGTCTTCGTACGCTGGACCGATTCCTTTTCCTGTCGTACCAATTTTTGCCGCCCCTCTGGCAACTTCGCGTGCTGCGTCTAATGCGGTGTGGTACGGGAGAATTACTGGGCAAGCCTCAGAAATTTTCAATCTAGAAACAACTTCCACTCCGTTTGCTTGCAATTTATCAATCTCTCGCAATAAATCCGGAACAGAAAGAACAACGCCATTACCAATATAGCAAGCAGTTCCAGCTCGCATAATTCCGGATGGAATTAATTGCAACGCAGTTTTTTTCCCGCCGATTACGAGCGTATGTCCAGCGTTGTGCCCACCTTGAAAACGCACCACACCCTGAGCGTGATCTGTCAACCAATCAACGATCTTCCCTTTACCCTCATCGCCCCACTGGGTACCAATCACGACAACATTTTTTGCAATTTTATTATTAACCATCACTCAACCTACATTTTGAAGAATCCATTTTCCATCATCAAAAACAACTGCTCGCTTACAGTCGAATTCGTCTTGTTCATTTTCATGCCCGGGTAAATTCTGTATAACAATTTCACCCTGTTTTCGCAATTCAGAGATCGTTGCTCTCAAACCTTCATCTTGTCCCCAAGGCGCCAGAATCGCATCCTTGCGCTCAGCTGAGGGCAATAATCTTGCCAGCTCTCTCAAGTCCAGAGAAAATCCAGTTGCCGGCCGCGCCCTCCCAAAGGCTTCACCAACATGATCATAACGACCGCCTCGAGCTACCGGATTTGGAAGTCCCGGCACAAAAACGTTAAACATAACGCCACTGTGATAATGATAACCACGCAAATCAGCTAAATCGATTGTAACTTGAGTGCCTTTGGCCAGATGAGCTAGCTGCTCGAGTTCGTCCAAGGCGCGGACAATTCCGCTTAAAGCGGGCAATACCTGCCTTGCTCTTTTTAAGATGGTGACATCTCCGTACAAACCAGGCAGCAACAATAAAGCCTCCCTCACGACAAGGGAAAAACTCGAGCTTAAGCTTTTCAAGCCGGGCACGTCTTTAGATGCCAGGAGAGCAAATATAGCATCCTCGTGTTTTTTTGCTTCAGCGTCACTTTCCAATAACGCTTTCAAAACACCGACGTGACAAAGATCAATCCGAATTTCAGCGACATTTGCAATTGCCAGACACCCCACAACCAACTCCTGAATTTCGGCATCCGCTTCCAAACCTGCGTGCCCGTAAATCTCCGCCCCGATCTGCACTGGCTCACGAGTTGCGTGCAACCCAGAGGGACGCGTATGCAGAACACTTCCCGAGTAGCAGAGTCTAGTGACGGAGCATCGGTTTAATAAATGCGCATCAATCCTTGCCACTTGCGTGGTCATATCTGCCCTGACTCCCAAAGTACGGCCAGACAACTGATCTATTAACTTAAATGTCTTGAGTTCCATATCCTGGCCAGCGCCAGTCAATAACGACTCCAAGTATTCAAGCAATGGGGGCATTACCAACTCGTATCCAAAGAGCCGAAAGTGATCCAACAAAGTACGACGCAGCTCTTCTATTTTGCGAGCCTCAGACGGCAAAACGTCCGCAATATTTTCAGGTAAAAGCCAATTTGGCATGGGGCATCAATCAAAAAAACAAAAAAATATTGTCGCCAATCCGACAAACAGCGATCTGCGCAAGATTTGCACAGATCGCTGTCACACACAAATAAAGGCAAATTATTTTGTCTTCGACAAAGGTAATTGCCCATTAGATATTGAAGGGTTTTTAAAATATCTGAAAAATTCAGAATTCGGGTCAATGACAAAAATATCACTCTTATTTTTAAAGCTAGCTCTATATGCCTCTAAACTGCGATAAAACTTATAAAACTCAGGATTTTGCCCAAATGCTTGCGCATAAATCTGTGAAGCCTCGGCGTCGCCAGCCCCCCTCATTTTTTCTGCATCGCGAAACGCCTCCGCAAGAATGACTGTTCTTTGCCTATCGGCATCCGCTCGAATTTTCTCTGAATCCGCAGCACCGGTCGACCGTAATTCATTCGCAACCCGCGCACGTTCTGCTTTCATTCGCTCGTACACAGAATTATTGATTTGCTCGACATAATCAACTCTTTTCAAGCGCACATCAATAATATCAACACCAATCTGCCTAGCCTCATCGGAAACTTTCTGCTTAATGGCATCCATAACCTTACCACGCTCGCCTGAAATCACCTCTTTAACTGTTCTTTTGGTAATTTCGTCATTCAGTGCGGCCTTAACAATTTGCGACATACGATCCTGAGCTCTACGCTCATCGACACCAAAACTGACGAAGTAGAGTTTCGGGTCAGTAATTTTCCACTTAACATAAGAATCAACCAAAATGTTCTTTTTTTCAGCAGTAATAAAACGATCCGCTTCAGGAGAATCAATTGTCAATATACGCTTATCAAGAAAAAGTACATTCTGGAATGGCGATGGCAATTTAAAATGCAAACCTGGCTCAGAAATAACTGCTTTCACCTCCCCAAACGCAAAGACAATCGCATATGAGCGTTGATCAACAATAAATACCGTTGAATAGAAAACAACAACCGCCACAACCAAAGCAAAGGCGAAAGAAATTAATTTATTCATTAACGAGACTCCCTTTCGCGAGAATCCCGGCCTTCGCGTGAGCGGCCGTCTTTACTATATCGCATCTCAACTGTAGGTATCGATTCAGTTTGCGGCACGTTTACCTGTGGTGAAACAGTCGCAGAGCTTGAAGATTTTAAAATGGTAGAATCTACCGGAGAAATAAGCTTATCCAAAGGTAAATAAATCATATTACCGTTCCCTTTGGAATCCAGCATCAACTTACTCGTATTCGAAAAAATTTGTTGCATCGTCTCTAAATACATTCTATCTCTTGTCACAGCTGGCGCCTTTTGATACTCATTCAAGACCTGCTTAAATCGAGCTACATTCCCCTCAGCATTCGCAACAATCCGCGATTTATATGCATCAGCCTCCTGCAATATTCTCGAAGCCTCGCCACGCGCTCTTGGGATGACGTCATTTGCATACGCCTGCCCTTCATTTTTTTGTCGCTCTTTATCTTGCCCAGCCTTTACAGCATCATCAAATGATGCTTGTACTTGCTCAGGCGGCTGTACTCCCTGCATCGTAACGTTAGTAATTTGAACGCCGGCTTTATATCGATCTAGAATTTGCTGCATAGCCGCTGCGACATCCAAAGCAACTTTTTCGCGTCCTTCATACAAAACGAAATCCATCTTGCTCTTCCCAACAATTTCACGAACAGACGTTTCTGCAACCTGACGTACCATTTCCTCAGGTTCACGATTGCTATACAGCCATTCAGCGGCACTCTTTAATTTATATTGAACAGCAAATTGAATGTCGACAATGTTTTCATCATCCGTCAACATTAACGACTCGTTCGCTTGTTTATTTTTCACATTTGACCGATACCCTACTTCTACAGTACGAACTTGCGAAACATTCACGATTTCATGCGCTTGAAGCGGATATGGCCAACGCCAGTTTATTCCTGCGACGGTAGAGTGACTGTATTTACCAAAAGTTGTAACAACTGCAGTTTGTCCTTCTTGAACAATAAATACACCGCTAACTAACCATACAAATATAAAAATCGCGAACAAAACACCAAGACCGGTCTTTGCACCAGCAGAGTCCGGCCTATATCCATTGTTATCGCCGCCGCTTCCACCTGTCTTGCCCAACAAACGGTTTATTTTTTGATTTAAATCTTTCCATACCTGCTCAAGATCAGGTGGTGAATCAGGTGATTTTTTCCCACCCTGATCGTTATCCTGAGAGCCGCGCCCCCATTGAGGATCGTTTAACGACATGAGTAAGCCAATTCTTTTTAAAAACGAAACATGCATTGTGACGCTATCCAATGAATAGTTAGTTGGGCTACTGAGAATCGAAGCGCGCATCGTGGTATTCCAAAGCACGCTCCTCATTTACTGATGTAGATAACGTATGCGCAGAAAGAATTTGCGTCAATGCTTCTCGGAGCAAATCGACACCGCGCCCTGTTTTGGCACTCAGAAAAACGCGATGAATTCTACCATACTCGCCAAACTCCAAAGAAGGAGGTAAATCGGTAGCATCTATCTTATTCCAGATCAACAATTGAGGAATTTGGTCCGCCCCAATTTCTTTCAAAACCTGATT
>JAGWUK010000004.1 GCA_028868455.1 Burkholderiales bacterium
CCAGTCCGGCGATCTCGCTGACTTCGTTACTGGCATTGTGGCGCGCGCCAAATGAGGGGCCGCCAATGTACACCGCATCTGCACCATGCAATATCGCCTCCTTGCCGATTTCGACAGTTTTGGCGGGCGATAAAAGTTCTAACTGATTGACAAGCAAGGTCATGGTGAATGCCGGTGACGGGGAAAGGGCGAAATTATAACGAAATCAAAGGCTTATGTCTCAAGCATACGCTATTTTCACGGTCGCTCACCTGATTGGTTTCGTCATGCCGCCTGACTCTGGACAATGTTGCAAGTCATCATCCGACTTGATTTCATCCACCGAAAACGTTTTTTCAGTTTCAGACTTGATTCAAGATTATCTCCTGCCGCTTTTGGGATGCGCCTCAGACAATTTTGGCTGCCTGCAGCGTACTTCCTGACGGGAGTAAGCGTGTCACTTTTTGGGGCATTTTTCATGTCTGTTTGCGCGCAATCAGCGGAGTAAAACATCCGTCAGGTTCTTGCTTGACTTCATTCGATGCAAGGTATTAAATGTTTTTTAAGTAGACAAAAATTTAACCGGTTCAGCAGCGTGTCTGGCGCGCTTCGCAGACGCTGTCTGCACTTTGAAAAAACAGCTTCCCCATCAATGCGGGAGAGAACAATGAAAATGCTACGCTCACTCTGCCTGTTGTTCATGGCCGTTTGCTTACATGCACAGGCGGTTACGCTGGTGACAGAAGATTACCCGCCCTTCAATATCGTCAACCCAAAAAACGGTGAAGTAACGGGTATGTCGACCGAAAAAATCCGTATCCTGATGCAAAGGGCCGGAGAAAAATACACGATCAATGCCTATCCCTGGGCGCGCTCCATTCAAATGGCGCAAAACAATCCTGACACCTGCGTCTACTCAACATCGCGCACACCAGGGCGCGAGCAGTTGTACCAATGGGTGGGGCCCTTGGTCAAAAACAACTGGGTGATCTTTGCCCGCAAAGACGACCTGCGCCACCCAAAAACGCTGGAAGACTTGCGCACCTATGTCATTGGCACCTACAGAAATGACGCGATTGCCGAATACTTTTCGTTGAAAGGTTTTAATACCGAACTTGCCAGCATCGATGCCGATAATCCGCGAAAAATGCTGGCGGGGCGTTTCGATTTCTGGGCGACTGGCGAATTGCTGGGTTGGGACATACTCAAGCATCAGGGTCTCAGCAAAATGGTCGTGCAATTATTTACGTTCAACCAGACAGAAATGTATCTGGCCTGCCATGACGGCATGGACAAAACAAAACTCGACCATTGGAATCAGATACTGAAGGACATGGAAAAAGACGGCACTAGTGCGGCGATTGAAAAAAAGTACAAGAACGTCAATCCTTGAGTCCGTTCTGTAGCGCCAGAATTTTTTGACTCTGCCGCGCGACTCTGCAGGTACCGCTTGCATAGCGTGCAAAAAAAATCAGCCGGTAAAAAATTGCGGCCGAAAAGCTCAGGCTAACTCCTCTACAATAGGGCATCGTCAACTATTGAGACTGCCCGCATGTTGAACTTCCGCCTTGCCCTCATCTCGCTTCTTTTTTCATCCACTGCGTTTGCTGAAAGTCCCCTGCCCCCCGGCATCAACGATGCGTTGAATAAAGCCCATATCGACAACAGCGCGATGAGCGTCGTTGTGATGCCCGCGTACGGCGGAAAACCTGTCCTCAGTCATTATGCCGATCGCGCAATGAGCCCTGCGTCCACCATGAAGCTGCTGACGACGGCCATTGCCCTGGAAGAGCTGGGCCCGACCTTTCGCTGGAAGACACAGATACTCAGCACTGAACCCATAAAGAAAGACAGCTTGCGTGGCGACATGTATATCCGCGGTGGCGGCGACCCCGATCTGACCTGGTCAAAATTCGGCATGATGTTACGCAATCTGCGTCAGCAAGGCATACGAAAAATCACCGGCGATATCGTGCTGGATCGCAGCTATTTTGAGCCACAACGTATCGACATCGGCGCGCCGCCTTTTGATGAATATCCGGATGCGTATTACAACGTGATCCCGGATGCCCTGCTTATCCATAGCAATATTTCTGCCTTTGCACTCAGCGCCGATGCCGACAAAATCGATGTACGCTTGATGACGCCGCTGGACAAAATCAAGCTGGTCAACCATTTGCATCTGAATAATCTGCCATGCAAAGACTGGGAAAGCGAATGGTTGCCTCCTGCCATCGAATTACAGAAAAAGAACCAGATAGAAATCACACTTAGCGGCGGCTTCCCACGCCATTGCAAGATTGATGATTACCTCAATATCCTCGATCGCAATCAGTACATTGCGCATCTCATCCGCGCCTTATGGCAAGAGATGGGCGGCGTCTGGCAAGGTGACATCCGCGATGGCAAAACACCTGCGGAAGCCAGAGTGTTGACTGAGCGCCAGTCGGACACACTGGCCGATACGATACGCACGGTGAACAAACACTCCGACAACACGATGGCACGTATTTTGTTTTTGACGCTGGGGGCAGAAGCACAGCAAGACAGGCGCAACACAAGTTTGCAAACTGCTGATCTGCGCGTCCGGAACTGGCTGGCGAAAAAAGGCATCAGCGATGCGGGCTTACAGATAGAAAATGGTTCCGGCCTGTCGCGCTCCGCGCGCATCAGTGCCAATCAGCTGGCCGCGATTTTACAAGCGGAAGCGAACAGCAACTGGAATGCAGAATATGTCAGCAGCCTGCCGATTGCGGCATTGGATGGCACCATGCGTAAGCGTCTGAAAAATTCGTCTGCCGATTCCCGCGCACGTATTAAAACCGGCACACTCAAAGACAGCACGGCGATTGCCGGCTATGTGCGCGACAACCATGATTTGCTATGGATCGTCGTCGGCATCATCAATCACGATGACGCCATGAAAGCCAGAGCAGCACTGGATGAATTGATTACCTGGGTGGCTGACGGCAGACCAACGACAGCCTTAGCAACAGCGGCAGCCTTATCATCGATGCCGCCCGCACCACCTGCTCAAAAATAGTCCTGCCCGCTGCTCAAGAACGTCGCGCCGTCTGCAAATTATCCCGTTTGCAGACGGCGTTTTTGCAATGACGCTGCCAAGCACTTTGCGCCGCGTTATTTGCTATAACGTGCGCGCAAAAGCTGCATCATCGCCACATTCAACTCCCATGCATCCGACACTGGCTGATTCGTATATGGCAAAGTCTGCGTATACGGCGGCGGACCGAATTCAGGTGTCAAGGTAATGCAGGCGACACCGGCAGCGCGCCGGTGCGCAACGATGCGATCCCACCACGATAAATGCTGTTGCAAAGCAGCGGCATGTTCTGGCGCGCGGAAATCATTGACTTGCGGCCCCTGGCTGTGTCCGATGCGAGCATGGATGTGCCGCACATGCGGATAGACTTTTTCCAGTGTCTGCGGCTGATCCTCCAGCAAGGATTCGCAGGCAACACACCAATGCGACAGGTCGGCATTCAACGCCAGTTGCGGGCGTTGCACCAGATACGGTAGTAACAGCATAGGGTGCCCACTAAATCGGCTACGGTGAATTTCATGCACGATAGCGATGCCGGTTTCTGCGCTGATTCTGTCCGCCAGATCCAGTAATTCACTGTTCTGCGCAAAGCTGTAGAAGTCCTTGCCGGTATGACTGTTGACGAACAGCGGTTGCGCTGCGCAAGCGTTGCGCAACAAATTTTCCAGCGCGGATTTATGCGTCGCAAAGTCAGTGTGAAACACCGTCTCCCATTGCTGCGCGATCAGCTTCAGACCGGCAGCGGCAATCGCGTCTGTCCAGGCTTTTCGCTCTGCATCCTCGGTGGGCAAAGACATTTCTATGCCATCGAATCCGGCATCCAGCACGCGTGCAATGAATGCCTCGCGGCTCAGATGGACGCTGCCCCAGTGCGGGGCGAAAATCCGGACATCCTGCTTCATCGTCACCTCGTCAGACAAAGCCACGTACCGGAAAAGCGGCGTCGCGCTGTATCCAGTTCAGCGCCGAATAATGCGTTTCACCATCGGTCACATGCAGCGTGTAGGCATGACGCGAAACAGCAGAGCGATTTGGCGCGCTGTAATGCGGCAACAAGCCATGAAAGCACACCAGGCTGCCTGCTTTTGCCTCCAGCGGTACGGCAGTCGCGTCGCCGGGCCACGGTGTTGTATCGAGCTTTTCGACGCGCACCTCGTCGCCTTCGCGTACAAACCTTTCGCGCATGGCAGTCCGATGTCCGCCCGGTTCCACCCACAGGCAACCGTTGTCCAGCGTGGCGTCTTCCAATGCAAACCAGAATGTTGTCACGCTGACCGGATCGGTTTCAAAATAAGTGGCATCCTGATGCCAGCGCACTTCGCCGCCGATGCCGGGCTGCTTGAAAATATACATGGACTGCCAGATTTGCGGCTTCATCAGACCGAGCTGATTGGCGACGCCTGCCAATGCAGGACCACGCGAAAAAGCATCAAATACCGGATCCAGATCATGCATGGCGTGACCGATTTTATTGATCGACAAGGCTTTTTCCTGGCGTAACTGGCCGTGCTCATCGAACGCTTCTTCCTCAAAAAAACAACTGATGTTGTTAGCGGAATTCAAGAAATAATGATCGATCTTTTTTTCCTGTTCCTTAGTCGTAAAAATCGATTTGGATTGCGCCGGATTGAAGGCATCCACAATCTGCGCCGCCCTGGCGCGCACGGCAGCAATCTCTGCAACGGTTTTGAAATCGGGAATCACCAGATAACCATCCTGATGAAAACCGGCAATCTGCTCTGCAGTCAACATAATCACTCCTGTCAAACAAGGCGGATCGCGTGGTACGAAACGACCCTGGGTTTTGATGTGGATCAAGTGTAAAGCCTATATCCTTGCTTCCACAATGCAGACAGTGGTTGACACATTGTCGCCGTATTATTGACAATACACGATATGGATCAATTAAAAGCAATGGAAATATTCGTCGAGGTGGCGCGTCTGCGCAGCTTCAGCGCTGCCGGGCGCCAGCTTGGTATCAGTCGCGCACTGGTCAGCAAGCAGATCATGCAACTGGAAGCCGAACTGGGCGCACGCTTGCTGCATCGCTCGACCCGCGAAGTCAGCCTGACCGAACTGGGACTGGCCTATCTGGAGCCGTGCAGCGCCAGCGTTGAGCAGGCGCGTCAGGCGCGTCTGGTGATCGCGCAAGCTGGCGATGAGCTGGCGGGCGGCATACGCATCCAGGCGCCGAGCAGCTTTGGCAGTGAATGGCTGGCCGATGCGCTGGCGCGGTTTGCCTTGCTGCATCCCAAACTGCAACCGATGCTGCATGTCGATGACAATTTGCTCGATCCTTTCCGGCATGGCTTTGATCTCAGCATCCGTGTCGGCGGTATCCCGGACAGTCGTGGCCTGAATATGCGGCGACTGGCGCCGTGTCGCGGCATGCTGTGCGCCAGCCCGGCGTATTTAGCACGCTATGGCAATCCCGGCGATCCGGAGCAACTAGTGCAGCATCGCTGTCTGCATTTCAGCCATCTGACGCAAGGCAATACCTGGCAATTCGTGCGCGACACGCAGACGCTGAACATCCTCATTCATCCTGTCTTCACTTCCAATAATGGACGCGTTTTACATCAGGCCGCCTTGCGCGGCATGGGCATTGTCTATGACACGACGTTTCTGGCCTGGCGCGATGTGCTCGAAGGCCGTCTGGTGCCGGTACTGCGCGACTGGCAATTGCCGCTGAATGACTTTACGGCGCTGTATCCGGCCACGCGCAAAGTGGCGCCCAAGGTCAGGGCGCTGATTGATTTTCTGGTGGCGGAATACCAGCCGGTTCCGGCGTGGGATAAGGCGCTCGGCGACGCCGGCTGGTGTTAGGCTCTCGTTGAGAACCTTGGCCGGACACGCAACGCGTGATGCGGCCGCGCCGACTCAATTCAATATTTTTTCGTCAGAACGCAAGGTCAGGACCTGCACGCCATCGCGGGTTACAGCAACCGTATGTTCGAATTGCGCAGACAATTTCCCGTCGCAGGTGGTGACAGCCCAGCCATCGTCTTCGGTCTGGACAGCATGCCGCCCCTGATTGATCATCGGCTCGATGGTGAACACCATGCCTTCCTGCAATACCAGGCCAGTGCGCGGTTTCCCCCAATGCAGCACCTGCGGCGGTTCATGCATTTCGCGTCCTATGCCATGCCCGCAATATTCCCTGACGACGGAATAGCCGTGTTTCTGCGCATGCCTCTCGATGGCGTAGCCCACATCGCCAAGTCTGGCACCGGGGCGAACGGCCTTGATCCCTTGCCACAGGGCTTCGTAAGTCACTTGCACGAGCCGTTTTGCCTGCGCTGACACGTCCCCGACCAGATAGGTTTTGCTCGAATCAGCGATATAGTCATTTTTCTCCAGAGTGATATCGAAATTAACGATATCGCCGCTTTGCAAAATTTCGGTTGCGGACGGAACGCCATGACATACCACGTTGTTGCGTGAAGAATTCAATGCGTAGGCAAATCCGTATTGCCCTTTGCTAGCCGGACGTGCTTTGAGTTCGTCCACAATAAAACGATCCACCAGATCATTGACCTGCATGGTGGACATGCCAATCAGGTTCAGACCATCCAAATAAGAAAACACCTTCGCCAGCAATCTGCCTGACTCTGCCATCAGCGCAATTTCATCCGGTCGCTTCGTCATGACGACACCGCCTTGCAAGCTTGCTCCTCAACGCCTGCCGCCCGCAGTTCGCGCGCCATGATTTCATTGAAACTCTGTGTCGGATTTAATTCGCACAACATGCCGATCTTGATCCAGAAAGCCGCCTGCGCGTTGATGGAGCGGCACGATACCGTGCTCGCCTTGCGCATCTGATCATGCAAGTCATCGTCAATATTTACAATTCCCACTACATACTCCACATATATAACATATACGAATTATATATACGCATATTATTGCAGCGCAAGAAAAATTACGTTCCAAGTCAACCTCGCATATCAAATCGCGCTTGCCAGTTTCCCCAGAGTTTTTATCCCCTGCTCCATCTCGCGCCCCCACGGACGGCCGATGTTCATGCGCATGAAATGGGCATATTTGCTGGTCGAAGAAAACATGAATCCGGGCGTGAAAGCAATGCCGGACGCGACCGACAAGCGCAGCAGCGCCAGCGTGTCGATGTGGCTCGGCAACTCCAGCCATAGCCACCAGCCGCCGGCGGGACTGATGACTTGGGTGCCGACCGGAAAATATTTTTGTATCGCTGCGACTGCCAGCGGAATATTGGCTGACAGCCGTTCACGCAGTTTGCGTAAATGCGAAGGCAGACCACCGGATTGCATGAATTCTGCCAGCACGGCTTGCTCGAACACCGGTGTGATCAATGAATTGCTGAGTTTCAAAGACTGAATTCTGGCCTGATAACGCCCACCGGCAATCCAGCCTATGCGAAACGCCGGCGCCAGACTTTTGCTGCATGAGCCGCAATAAATCACGCGGCCCTGTTTGTCCCAGGCCTTGACCGGTTGCGGGCGTTCCTGATGATGCGACAAGTCGCCAAACACGTCATCTTCGATCAATGCCAGATCGTGCTGCTCGACCAGACGCAACAGGCGTTTTTTATTTTTTTCGCTCATCGTGCACCCGAGCGGATTCTGGAAATTCGGCATGGCGACCACGGCGCGAACGCCGGTCTGATGTTCCAGCGCGTATTCCAATGCCTCCAGACTCATACCTGCGCCGGGAACGCAGGGGATTTCGATCGCCTTGAGCCCCAGGTTTTCCACCATCTGCAACAGACCAAAATACACGGGCGACTCGACGATCACGGCATCGCCGGGTTGCGCGACGGCGCGCAGCGCCACACTCAGCGCCTCGGTGCTGCCATTGGTGATCAGCAGATCGCTGTCCTGCAAATCAACGCCGAAACTGGCCAGCCACTGCAACAGACTGGCTTTCAATTGCGGCAGGCCGGTGCCGGTCGGATATTCGCCCAGCATCAGCGGCTGACTACGCAACAGGCGCTGGCCAATGCGCGACAGCGTGTCGCACGGATACCACTGCGGCGCGGCACTGGCCAGATGCAGGCCCAGTTGCAACGGTTGTTCTGTCAGCGAATACAATTCCGTCGTTCTGTGCTGCAACGATACCAGCTTGTCGTATTCCACCGGCGGCGCGGCATTCGTCACGCTGGCGGTGCGCTTTGCGCGTGCCTGGCTTTGTCCTTTCCAGTCGCTGACATACATGCCGGATTTGGATCGCGCCTCGACCAGACCCAGACTTTCCAGATGGCGATAACAGCGTATCGCCGTTGACACGCTGACCTGATGTGCCTCGGCACACTGACGCACGGATGGCAAACGCTCGCCGGGCTGGTAGCGTCCGGCACGGATATCGTCGGTTAGAAACGCGGCTAGTTGCCGATAACTGTGCTGCATAACAGATTCCCAATTTTCCAATCTGTATAGCATAGGCTAATGCACGGCTGTGCGCAAACCACTGCACTCCCCACAGTAGACTGCGCAACATGACTACTCAACACTCCCCCACGCTCCCGGACGCCAACGGCGCAATTGCCCGCCAGCGATTTTCCCTGTTCATCGATTTGTTTCCGGCGGTATTAGCCGGACTGATCGCGGTGCTGATTTCTTATGCCGGGCCGATGCTGCTGATCTTTCAGGCGGCGCAATCGGCCTCGCTCAGCGCAGCGCAAACCAGCTCCTGGGTCTGGGCGGTATCGATCGGTTCCGGCTGTTGCGGCGTGTGGATGAGCTGGCGCTACAAGATACCCGTGATCTGCGCCTGGAACACCCCCGGCGCGGCGCTGCTGGTGACCGGACTGGCAACCGTGCCATATCACCAGGCCATTGGCGCGTACATAGTCGCTGCGGCAGTGATCTGGCTGATCGGCGTTACCGGTATTTTCGAACGTGTGATGCGCGTGATTCCCAAGAGCCTGTGCGCGGCGATGCTGGCCGGGATTCTGTTTCGTTTTGCTGTCGGCGTGTTCGCCAATGCCAATAGTCCGGTGCACGGCGCCGCGTGGCTGGTGACCGCGATGTTTGTCGGCTATCTGTTGTTCAAACGCCGCTCGGCACGTTATGCGATTGTGCTGACCTTATTGCTCGGCGTCGCTTTATGGAAAATGCTGGGCTGGGGCGAAGCCGTGAGCGCCAATGAAAGCGTTATCGCTTCCGGCGTGCATTTTGGGTTGACAATGCCGGTCTGGACAACGCCAGCATTCTCTCTGAGCGCCATCATCAGTCTCGGTCTGCCGTTAGCGGTATTGTGTCTGACCGGCCAGCAAGTCCCCGGCGTGGCGGTCTTACGTGCTGCGAATTTTGTGAACGCACCGACTGGCAGGCTGGTGGCCGGTACTGGATTAGCCAGCTTGCTGTTTGCCCCTTTCGGCGCACATGGCGTGAATCTGGCAGCGATCACCGCAGCAATCTGCACCGGCCCCGAAGCCCATCATCAAGCTGAAAAACGCTGGGTCGCCGGTGTCGCCTGCGGTGTGTTTTATGTGCTGATCGGCAGCTTTGCCGGTTCGCTGACGGCACTATTTTTGCACCTGCCAGCGGCATTGATTTCCACCGTGGCCGGACTGGCTTTGCTGGGGGCAATTCAAAACGGTCTGGTCGGCGCATTCGCCGAAACAACAGAACGCGAAGCCGCCCTGATCACCTTCATCGTCACCGCATCCAACCTGACGCTGCTTGGTCTGGGCTCCGCCTGCTGGGGCATCGCGCTCGGCATCGTCAGTTATTTTCTGCTCAGACCGCGTCAGACTGCAACGCCGGTCAAGCAATAAGTTTACACATACTCCTACTGTGTATTTTCCCAATGCGCTTTATTTATCAGCGCATTGGGACTTTTTTTGCGAATTTTTATGGGAGTATAGGTATTTCATCGCTAAATCAGCTATGCAGAAAAGCGGTTTAGGTTACCCGATTCCGGTGCGTCATACGCTGTACATCTGAAATCGCTACCATGTCGGTCTTACTTCTTTTGAGCCATCGACATGAAACGACCTGATCTGAAATCCGTGCTGGGCGCGCTGTGCGTGGCACTGCTGGAGGCCTGCAGCCACAATCCACCCGCCATGCCGGAAGCCGTCCCGGCGCCGCAAGCGGCCATTGACAATAACCAATATCACCCTGTGATCCTGGTATCCATCGACGGCTTTCGCCCCGATTATCTGCAACGCGGCGTCTCTCCGAATCTGAACGTGCTGGCAAGCCAGGGCGTGCGTGCCATTGCCATGCATCCGTCTTATCCGTCGATCACGTTTCCGAATCACTACACGCTGGTGACTGGCCTGCGCCCCGATCACCACGGCATCGTCGGCAACACCATGGAAGACCGCGCTATTCCAAACGTCGTGTTTAAACTGAGCAACCACGATGCGGTAACGGATCGCCGCTGGTGGGATCAGGCCGAACCAGTCTGGGTCACTGCAGAAAAAAATCATGTCGCCACCGGCATCATGTTCTGGCCCGGTTCCGAAGCCGCAATTCACGGCGTACGCCCCAGCAATTACCGGCCATTCGATGGCAATATCAAACCCGATAGCCGCGTCGATACCATGCTCGGCTGGCTCGATAAAACAGGCGCACAACGCCCCGGTTTTCTGACGGTGTATTTTGATGATGTCGATCACGCCGGACACGAATCCGGCCCCGCCAGCGCCGAAGTCAATCAGGCCGTAGCACGCGTTGATCAGACCATAGGCCGCATGCTGCAAGGCTTGCAGGCACGCCATATCCGCGCCAACATCGTGATCGTTTCCGATCATGGCATGGCAGAGATCAGCCCAGCGCGGCGGATCTTCCTGTCACGCCTGGCCAATCCCGACAGTTACCGCGTCGTCAGCTACGGCACCTTTGCCGGCATCGAAGCGCAGCCAGGACAAGAAGACGCCCTCGCCCTATCGCTACTGAAACCACAAGCGCATATGCAATGCTGGCGCAAAGAAGCCATCCCCGCACGCTTCCACTATGGTCAGAATGCCCGCGTACCGCGCTTCTTATGCATGGCCGACGTGGGCTGGATGATTTTTGCCGATGAAAAAACCGACTACAAAGGCAGCGGCGCCCACGGCTACGACAATCTCGCTCCCGAAATGAATGCACTGTTCATCGCCAACGGCCCGCAATTCAAACCCGGCGTCGTCTTGCCGGTCTTCGACAATGTCGATGTGTATCCGTTACTGATGACCCTGCTCCATATCCCCGCCCTGCATTCCGACGGCACCATTACCGCCACCGAACCAGGATTGATCGCGCCTTAAACGCGGATTGCGGATTGCTGATTACACAAAGCAAAAGTGGCAGGATCGACACGCAGTTTTTCAGAAACTGCATCTTCCTGCCAGCCTGGCTTTTGCAAAAACGACGGCAAACAAAACGGCCGCAGGCGCCGTGTTTATTCCGTTGATAATTGCTTTTGATACAGTTTCTCAGTCTCCCGCCACACAAAATACCCCCAGAAAATACCGCCCAGCGGAAAAATCACCAAGGCCAAAGGAAAACGCGTTTTGAAGTCAAAGTTTTGACTGGTCATCGACATGAAGATCGACCATAAAATCGCCGTAGTGACACCCCATCCAAGAACACCATTCATCAGAATAAATCGCCAGAGCCCTTTGCGCCGCGTGTTTGCCCATCGCTGTAAACGTTTTTCTTTTGAAAAAAAATTCATGCTCTCCCTCCATCCGCTCACCGTAAAACTTATATTTATCAAAAATGTAAATTAAGCTAGAAAACAAATCTACATGACATCCGACCTGATTTTACGCCACCCATTCTCGCGGGTCTACGCGGTAGAAGCTTTTCAGTTGCGCGAACAGGGCGGGATGGTGCTGCGCCAGAGCGACGCTTTTTTTGAAAAACGCTTCGGTACTGACGGCGAAAAATTCGGCTGGGTTGGTGGCGCCGTAGGGGTCGATCAGCGTGTGCTGGTGGTGTTCTACTGCGTGGCGAAGATGGGCGAATTCTGCTTCCATGACTTGCGACCAGGCCTGATAGGCGGCCGTGCTGCGCAGCACGGGGGCGCCGTTGGTGCTGCCGGTTTCGCTGTCGAGCTGGTGCGCAAATTCATGCAAGACCACGTCTTGCCCATGCGCTTCGTTGTCGGCGTCGATGATCTGATCCCAGGCCAGGATGACTCTGCCGTCGCTCCAGGATTCGCCGCTGAGTCCCTGATTCGTATGCGTGACCACGCCGCCAGCCAGCATTTGTGTGCGCGGTGCGACGAATGCTGACGGATACACCAGAATGTGCGTGAGTTGCGGATAAACATCCGTCGCGCGATTCAGCAATAGCAGGCAGGCTTTGCCAGCGATCGTCACGCGGATTTCGTCGGTGATTTCCATTCCGTCGCAACCGACGAAAGTTTTTTGAAATAAAAACTGCCGTATGCGACGCTTCAACTGCATCTGCAAATCAGTCGGCAGGCGCGTATAGGCGGGGACATTGCGTCGCAGTATTTTGGAATAATTCAGCGGAAAGGCACGCGACAAGACGTAGCGCAAACGCAGACGCGGCAGCACCAAAAAACCTGACGCCAGCACGACGGCAATGATCAGCAACCATTCCATGGAGAATTCACCCGTATCTGGAAAAACCGGCCTGCCGGTTTTTCCTTTGTTTAACTGCATTCAGACACAGGTGGGCGCGGCACAGGCAAATTCAATGGGATGCATCAAAAATAGATGGCGAACGTTTGCGTGTCGCCGGCGGGCAGGCTTAGGCTTGGCACGCCACAACGCGCTGCCCTAAGTGGATGCGTGGAGGCAAGACATGCGTTCCAGCGCCTGCGCCAGCATCTCGATATCGTCAACGGTATTCAGATAAGACAACGATGCGCGGGCAACGCTATGCAGCCCGCGTGCCTGCATGTCCAGCGGCGTATAGGCAACACCGTTGGCACCGATATGAATACCTTGTCTGCCCAGTTCATTTTTTAATGCTGCAGCGTCGTGGCCGTGCAGATTAAATGAAACCAGGCCTGAACGCTGCTCATCGCTGCCGAGATCGTGCAGGCGCACGCCGGGAATCGCCGCCAGGCGCGTGCGCAATGTGCGCGCCAGACTGGCCGTGGTCAGCGCAATTTGCTCAACACCGATCTCCAGCGCCAGTCGTACAGACTCTGCCAAGCCAAGCTGCAAGGCAACGGCGGTTTCGCTGCTCTCAAAACGGCGGGCATCGTCGCGCAGCGCTGAGCCGTCTGCACTGAACGGCGCCGATGCGACATCAACCCAGGCGGGATTCAGCGTCGACAAAAAACTGCGCTTCACATACAACACGCCCGTACCGCGCGGCCCGCGCAAATGCTTGCGCCCCGCGCTTTTCAGGATATCGCATTGCAGCGCCTGCACGTCCACCGGAATCTGTCCTAACGCCTGTCCGGCATCAATCAGATACGGGACACCCGCTGCGGCGGCGACTTTGCCCACCGACACGGCATCATTGATCAAACCGCCATTGGCTGGCAACCATGTCAATGAAATCAGGCGCACCTGAGCGTCGATCTGATTGGCTAAAGCGCCAGCATCAACGCTGCCATCCGCATGACAGGGAATCACGTCGACGCTGGCACCAGCCGCCTGCGCGGCGCGCTGGTAATTGACCAGATTGCCGCCCCACTCTTGCCGGCCGACCAGAATGCGATCCCCGTGCTTCAAACGCGGCATGGCAGCAAAGGCGCTGCCAAACGCATCGGAACCAGAGCGCATCAGCGCGATCTCGTCTGGCTGCGCATTGATCAGTCGGGCGAGGTTGGCGCGCAATTGTTGCAACTGTTCGGCCACGTCTGCGGCTGCATCCATAGGCCCGACTTGTTGCTCCAGTTGCAGGTGCGCGTAGATTGCGTCCAGCGCAGCCTGCGGCAACAAGGAGGCACCGGCGTGATTCAGATGCACATGGCCATGTGCCGCATCGCGCAAGCCCGGCGTCTCGGCGCGCAGGCTTGCCAGTTGTCCGGCACGGATCATGCTGTCACCGGCTGTAAGCGCACGATGGCATCGACTTCCACTGCCGCACCGGTCGGCAGGCTGGCAACACCGATGGCAGTTCTGGCATGGCGACCGCGCTCTCCCAGCACCGCCACCATCAGATCGGATGCGCCATTGGCGATCGCGCTGTGTCCGTCAAAATCGGCTGTTGCAGCGATGAAGACGCCGAGACGCTGCACCTGCACGACTCGCTGCATGTCGCCATCGGTCACTGCATTGATGATCGCCAGCACGCCAAGCGCGGCAATTTCTGCTTCCTGGCGTGCCGCTTCGGCGGACAAACCAGCACCGACGACAACGCTCCTGGCAGCGCCGGGGCGACCGATCTGACCAGCGACAAAAAGCAGATTGTCATGCAGGGTATAGCTCAGGTAATTCGCGGCCGGCGCTTTGACTGCCGGTAAAGTATGGCCGAGCGCGGCCAGTTGTTGTGTGATCGTGTTCATGGGCGTTCGGTCCGGTTCAGTTCAATGTGCTATCAATGCGCAGCAAAAGCTTGCCTTGCGTTGCGCGGCTTGCCAGTGCGCGGTGGGCTTGTGCGACATCGGCCAGCGCGTAATCCTGATGAATCCGCAGGTGCACGCTGCCGTCTTGCAGATGGCGAAAAACGGCGGCTGCGGCTGCTTGCAGCGTCGCTGGCGTGGACATGTAATGCGGCAGCACCGGTCGCGTCAAGGTAATGCTCTTGCGCATCAGTTGCAGCACATCGACAGGTTCAGGCTGGCCGCTGGCCGCGCCGAACAAAACCACGTGTCCGCATGGCGCTACCAGTTGCAGGCTGTGCGCAAACGTTGACTTGCCGACCGAATCAAACACCACATCGACACCGCGTCCGCCCGTTTTATCCAGCACGACGGCTGGCCAGTCCTGTCCTTCGTCATAACGCAAGGCGTGTGCACCAACGCTCGTCAGCCATGCCGCCTTGTCTGCCGACGAGGTGGTGCCAAAGACAGTCAGGCCGCGCGCCACCAGCAATTGCACCAGCCAGCCGCCGACACCGCCTGCGGCGGCATGCACCAGCACGCTACCCTGTGATGGCAAACGCGCGACTTTTTCTGTCAGCATGATCGCGGTCAGGCCATGCTCGATGGCGGCGCAGGCATCGCGCAGACTGAGCGCGTCCGGTACGCGTAGCAGGCTGTTGTGCGGCACGGCAAGCTGTTCGGCATAGCTGCCCTGCACGCCGGTGGTGTAAGCGACTCGCTCACCAATCTGCCAGCCGCTGCCGGCCGGTGCGCTGGCAATTACTCCGGCACCTTCTATGCCCATCGGCAAAGGCAGGCTGACACCGGGATAACGCCCTTCGCGCTGATAGATATCGACAAAGTTAATACCCGCCCAGGCCGCCTTGACGATGATCTCGCCAGCTGGTGCAGCAAGCTCACGCAATGCGAGCTGATCTGGCCCGCCGAATTGTTCAACAATGATGGCTTTCATTTTGTTTCGCGTCCTCAGTTAAGATGGCGAAATTATTGATCTGACGCGCGGGAAATAAAAACGATACTTGCGCAAGATGACTGTGAGGAAAATTCACTATGCATGGAAAATTGCCGCCGCTGTTCACCTTGCAGGCGTTTGAAGCGGCGTCGCGTCTCGGCAGTTTCAGCCGTGCGGCCGATGAGCTGAATCTGACACCCGGCGCAATCAGCCGCCAGATCCGCCAACTCGAAGACTGGAGCGCGCTGACGCTATTCCAGCGCAACGGCCCCAAAGTCAGCCTGACCGATGATGGCGCGGCCCTATTGACACGCCTGGCCGGGCCGCTGGCGGCCTTGCATCAGGCGATTTATCCGCCGGATAACGCGGTACAAAAAACCGTGTACGTCACGACGCTGGCATCGATTGCCAAAGAATGGCTGTTGCCACGACTCGGCGATTTCAGCCGGCGTCATCCGGAAATCCGCCTGATTATTCAGACCGATTACGCGCTGGTGCGGGCAGCGCCACGCGTGGCGATGGTGGCGCTGCGGCACGGCAGCAGGCAAGCCAGCGACCAGTTATGCGAAACCCTGTTTGGCGATCGTTTAATTGCCGTGGCCGCACCGGATCTGTTGACGCGTCTCGGTAACGATGCGCGTTGCTGGCCAGCGCACGCGGTGTTACAACATGTGGCACTGGATGCGCGCCCCTGGTTTGACCTTGCCGGTATGCCAGAAGAATTTGTTGCCGAAGGCATGGCATTTAACGATGCCGATGTCTTGCTGCAAGCCGCGCAGCAAGGTCTGGGCATTGCGTTAAGCCGCCTGTCCATCGCCTGGCGCCGTCTGCAGGCAGGCAGCCTGGTTTTGGCCAGCGATGTCGTCTGTGCCACCCCGCGCGAAAACCTGCTGGTGTTGCGCGAAGACAGCGCCAGCCTGCCGGAGGTACGCTGTTTTACAGATTGGCTGCACCAGCAGGCCACGCTTTGGCATAACGACGTTGCGGCCTTTGAACAACACGATCATCCGTTGCGCGCCCACATCGCCGGATATATTCCCCGTGCTGGAATGATAGAAAAAACAATTTAAAATACGTCCGGAACCGGCACAAAACCGCAACACCAGTATGCCGTCTCTGCCATTTTTACTTTCTCGTTCACAGAAAAGGAAAATCTTATGGGCATCACTTTGCGCAATAACACCAACTATGCGGCGGTTTTCAGCGTACGTCAGGCGGATCTGGTCATTCTGAACTGGCGTGTACTGGAAGCAAATCAGTTACAGGAAATCAAAACCGGCATGCCGGCAATGATCCAGGCCACGACCTCGCTCGGGAATGTCGATTACAGCTCAGAATCCATGACACTCAATCACGCAGCGGGTTACGTTGCTCAACTGGTGCAAGACATAGAAAAGAAAACCTATCAGTTGAATGTTTTCCAGATCGGCAATACCGAGCCGAATGTCGTGCAACTGTATAAAACCTGCACGCCGCCGGTTATTTTCACTTTGCGTTGCGAAGAACAGTTTGAACAAACCGTGATCGTTGATAAAAGCCTGGTACCGGCACGCCTGACGACGAGCGGACCATATTTCATTGATATCGTCGTCAACGGCATCACGATTCCTACAGTAAGCAGCGAACTGGCCAATCCGACGATTACGGTGATCACAGAAGTCGATAATCCGGAAGCCGGGTTTTATCGCGTCGAAGTCAGCTAAGCACCGCAGCCGCCAGCCCAGCAGGTCTGCCCAGCATCGCGCTGGCCTGCATTCAATCGCCGCTGACGGCATTCTGTACATGAAAATTGACGATCTGTCGCACGCGGATTGAGCCGCCTGCCTGGCCTCATTAAGATGCACTCATCCGCTCTTACTTTGCGTTTTCTTACCAGAAAGGTCGTCATCATGAACATTAAAAACCGCCCTGCCATGATCATCATCCTGACCCTGTTCGTGCTGGCCTGCATCAGCATCTTTTTTACATCGGAGTCGAGCATCGTGATTGACGGCGACGAGGTCGGCGGCGTGCTTGGCTTCGGTCTTGGCATGGGAGGCGCGATCGTTGGCATACTGGCCACCGTGTTTGCGCTGGCGCTGGCCGGCATGGTACTGGCCGGTGTCTCGGCCTTTGTGGGACTGACGCTGGCGCTGGTGTTTTTTGCCGTCGTGGTGGCGATGTCGCCGTTGTTGCTGCCTTTCTTGCTGATCATGGGTTTGGTCATGCTGTTGACCAGAAAAAAAACCGCCTGAATTGTCATTCTGAACGCCGTGGCCTGCCAGCGCAGTCCACGGCGCTTTCTTTTGGTTAGGACTTACGCAAAATCGTTCCAGCAAGGCATAGCGACGAAGGCAGTACATATCGTACGACTAGGAGCTATAACGCTGCTGGGGCGGTTTTGCGTAAGTCCTATTGGTATCAACAGCGACGCACAACAACGGACAAGTAGCCGCACCGGCGCTGGTACAATCTCAGGATTGACGCCGATCTGCCCCACCGCTGACCTGCCGGGGCGATCGGGTGTCTGTCCCGAATCTGTTTTTTTAATTTGTCCTCGCCCATGAAATCCCCGGAACTGCGCAAAGAACTCTCCGAACTCACATTGCACAAACGCGGTATCCGCATCAACCTGCAATTACCCTTAATCGAAAGCGAAGACGAAATCCGTCTGCGCGACCAGCAAGCAATCCGTCAACGTCTTTGTGCCCTGTGGGCAGTCTGCAATGGCGATCAGCGCCCCGGTATTCATTTATCGGCAGAAGAAAAACGTTATCTGGACAAGCAGATGCCGGCTGAAGAAGCGACCTTGTTTCGATTACAGGCCGTCGAGGCATTGCATTTTCTGGCCTGGTGCGCCGGGCTCATCGCGCAAGCCGGTATGCCTTCCGGATTGCCGGATGCCGATCGCGTGCTGACTGCGCTGACACCATTTTTCGAGGACGCGTCCCGCCTGACATCGGCGCTGCGTTCGCGATCCAAATCCGAGATGCTGGACTGGTCAGATTTGCTGTATCGCCTGCACTGGGCAGTACGGCACGCGCACCTGACTGACAAACCGGTACCCGGCAGGCTCGATGCCAACGCCGTGCTGGCCTGGCATAAAGTCGCCAACTGGATGACGGTTTATGATGACGAAGACGACTGGGACAAGATCAGCACAGAAACCGCCGGCTGACTGACCGCAATTCAGCCGCCGGCATCTGATCGCACGCAAACGATCATCGTGTCAGACTTCCCCAAATGCCGTCAGGCGCACTACACTGGAATTTTTAACGGTACGCTGGCGTATCCCATACTACTCACACAGGCATTTACGACCACAGCGTAAATGACAGCACTATGAAGCGTATTTATCGCCACTTGCTCACTGTCCTGATTGCTTTGCTATGCCTGCAGGCGCAGGCCGATGACTATACGGATGGTGTCAGCTTATATGAACAACAGGATTTCTCCGGCGCGGCGCAGGCTTTTCAAAAAGCAGCCGACGATGGCAATGCCGAGGCGCAATGCAGTCTGGGATTGATGTATCTGAACGGCGAAGGTGTCGATCAGGATTATGCCAAGGCGATGGCGTTGTTCCAGCAATCCGCCGATCAGGATAATGTGCGTGCCGAAGTCAATCTGGCACGCATGTATGCCAAGGGCAAAGGCGTGCCACCGAGCTATGCCAAAGCGTTTCCGTGGTTTAAAAAAGCCGCTGACGCCGGATATGCCGATGCGCAATACAACCTCGGTATTTTGTATGTCACCGGCAACGGCGCGCCGCGCGATTACGCCCAGGCCAAGCGTTTATTCGAAGACGCCGCCGACCAGAAAAACGCCAGCGCCCAATACCAGTTGGGGCTGATGTATTTCAAAGGCTTTGGTGTCAAAGTTGACCTGGTGGAAGCCTATAAATGGCTGACGCTGGCCGGTGACTATTTCGACGCCGCGCTATACCGCAAGTATGTTGCGGCCAAAATGTCCCAACAAGAAATCAAGGCGGCAGAAGACCTGGCAGCCGATTGGAAACCCGGCAAATAACCGCGGCAAATAAGCGCGGCCAATCAACGTGATTAAGGTCTGGCAACATGCGCAAACTGAAAGCCGGTTTCTGCTATTTTGCCGTCGTGTTCGGCACCGGCTTTTTGCTGGCGCTGATCCGTATTCCATTTTTGGTTCCACACGTCGGCGTGCGGTATGCAGAATTATTGGAAATGCCGTTGATGGGCATCGCGATGTTTATCGCCGCACGCTGGGTAGTGCGCCATTTTGCACTGCCTGCCGATGCCGGATTGCGCTTGCAAACCGGCGGACTGGCACTGGCCTTCATGATCATTGCAGAGTTAGCGCTGGCAGCTTTGCTATCGGGACAAAATCCTGTGCAATATGTCGCCACGCGCGACGCGGTATCCGGCAGTGTTTATCTGTTCTTTTTACTATTTTTCGGACTGCTGCCGTGGCTGCTGCACAAAACAACTGCCAAGGACGATCAGCCGTTTTTATAAAACATCCAGCGCCGCCAGCAAGGGAATGCAGGCATCAGCTACGCGATCAAGACTTTGCTCGCGCAAGGCGTTCAAATCGACTCTGACAGCGGATTTTAATCCCGCCCATTGTAGTAATGCGGCGCAGGCGTCGGGGTGGTCGAACAGGCCGTGCAGATAGGTGCCGAGGATCAGATCGTCCGGCGAACGGCTTCCTTCGTCTTCATCGCCGATCACGAACGCGGGCATGGTGTCGTTGCTGGCGTAGGTCAGCCCCATGTGGATTTCATAGCCTTCGACACGCGCTGGTGTTGGTGCTGGTGCTGACGCTGGCATTGCCTGTGCAGCATCGGGACCAAAGGCACAAAACCCGCTGACTTGTTGCAGGCGTTTTTCCTGTGTCAATTCTGTCGTGATATCAAGCAGGCCTAGTCCATCGGAATCGCCGGGTGCGCCTTCTACGCCATGCGGGTCGCTGACGACTTGTCCCAGCATCTGATAGCCGCCGCAGATGCCGATGATTTTGCCGCCGTAACGCAGATGTTTTTCCAGCACGGGCTGCCAGCCTTGCTGCTGCAAAAAGGCCAGATCGGCACGCGTGTTTTTGCTGCCGGGCAGGATAATCAGATCGGCTGGCGGAATCGGCATGCCGGGGCCGATGAATTGCAGATCGACATCCGGATGCGCACGCAAGGCATCGAAATCCGTGTGATTGGAAATGCGGGGAATCGCTGGCACGATGATGCGGAATTGCCCGGTGCCGTGTTGGCTCGACTGGATCGCGTCTTCGGCATCGAGTTGCAGACCATGCAGATACGGCAGCACCGCCAGCACCGGTTTGCCGGTCTTTTTTTCCAGCCAGTCGAGGCCCGGTTCCAGCAGGCTGATGTCGCCGCGAAAACGGTTGATGACGAAGCCGACGATGCGTTGCTGTTCTGATGCGGACAGGCAGGCCAGCGTGCCGATGAAATGCGCAAATACGCCGCCGCGATCGATGTCGGCCACCAGGATGACGGGGCAATCGACGGCTTCGGCAAATCCCATATTGGCGATATCGCGCTCGCGCAAATTGACTTCTGCCGGACTGCCTGCGCCTTCGACGATGATGGCTTCGTATTGCTGCTGCAGACGCTGATAGGATTCCAGCACGGCACCCATGGCGACGGTTTTGTACTGATGATAATCACGCGCATCCATATCGGCGCGGACTCTGCCGTGCACGATGATCTGGGCGCCGGTATCGGACGAGGGTTTCAGCAAGACCGGATTCATGTCGGTGTGCGCCGGCAAACCAGCCGCCTGCGCCTGCAATGCCTGCGCCCGCCCGATCTCGCCGCCGTCAACGGTGACAGCACTGTTGAGCGCCATGTTTTGCGGCTTCATCGGCACCACGCGCACGCCACGGCGATGCAACAGGCGGCACAACGCCGCAACAACGGTACTTTTGCCGGCATCGGAGGTCGTGCCCTGTACCATGAGGGTGCTTATCTTCATTGTTAATTCCGCTTCCTGTTAATGGCGGCGCCACTTGTGCCGCCATATTGTCTTTGCCTGCCGGATCGTGCCCCGGCTTCGCTATGTGCTGATTGAGGATTGACAAAAATAGTGATACT
>JAGWUK010000314.1 GCA_028868455.1 Burkholderiales bacterium
TTTTTGATCTGGCCGTGACTCGACTGAATTGAGTTGTGACAGCATTTCCTGCAAAACATCCTTCACGTTCCCAACGATAGGAATGTCGACTTTGACACGCTTAGAAATAGAGGAAGGATCAATATCAATATGGATAATTTTGCGAGGGTGAGATGCAAAATGCTTAGGATTACCAATGACGCGGTCGTCAAATCGCGCACCGATCGCTATCAGCACGTCACAGTGCTGCATTGCCATATTAGCTTCGTAAGTGCCGTGCATTCCCGGCATACCAAGGAATTTTTCGTCACTGGCGCGATATCCACCCAAGCCCATCAATGTATTGGTACATGGGAAACCCAGCGCATCGACGAGTTTATTCAGTTCAGGTGCGGCGTGCGCGAGAATGACGCCACCACCTGTGTAGATCATCGGACGTTCGGCCTGGAGCAGTAACTGGACAGCTTTGCGAATCTGACCGGCATGTCCTTTATCGACAGGCTTATAAGATCGCATTTCTACTTCTTTTGGATAGCTGTACGTAGTTTTGTGCATACTGATATCTTTGGGAATATCAACAAGCACAGGGCCGGGACGACCCGTCGTCGCAATAAAGAAGGCTTTTTTAACTGTTTCCGCCAGATCGCGGACATCTTTCACCAGGAAATTGTGCTTTACACAAGGACGTGTAATTCCTACTGTATCGCATTCCTGAAAGGCATCTTGCCCGATAACTGCGCTTGGAACCTGACCAGAAATCACCACCATAGGGATAGAATCCATATAGGCAGTTGCAAGGCCTGTCACTGCATTAGTTACTCCCGGACCGGAAGTAACCAGCGCCACGCCGACTTTGTTGGATGATCTGGAATAGGCATCCGCAGCATGTATAGCGGCTTGCTCGTGACGAACAAGGATATGCTGGAATTTATCTTGATTGAAAATTGCGTCGTAAATGTAGAGTACGGCACCGCCCGGATATCCGAACACATGCTCAACACCCTCTTCGGCGAGACACTTAACCAGTATCTCTGCGCCTGTTATTTCTGAACTCATCATGTTGTCCTTTCAAGGTCCATAGGAGATTGATCGGATGTTCTTTCCTGGCGAAATCGACGCGCAAACCCGGTAAGCTGAAATCCCTTTGTGTGCGGTCACATTTTCCTTTATATATCCGTTGGATATGGTTCCAGATAATGCTTAAGGCACTCGTTCAATCAGTGGTAAGGCTTTGCAAAGACAGACTTCTCACGCTTATGGCATGGGTCAGAACAAACAGCTTAAAATTAAAGCGCATCTGTTGGCGTCAGCATTGTGCGCTGAACCGTTCAGATATTTGGTGCCCCGAGATTTTGGAGCGGATTCATACGGTACTGCGTAGCAGCATTTTGGTCAAGAATTATTCTCGCGAAATAGCGGATATATTTAGCAAAAAATGAGGGAGCGTACAAAAATAAGGACACAATCGGGTATTTTTGCTAGCATGTGCGCATTTTTCAAAGCAGAAACCCTCCTCAAAAATTGGCAAATGAGAGCGGAATACTGTTCAGGCAACCATATGAACATCGCCAACAATGGCCACAGATAAAGAATTATCATCCTTTCTGGAAAACGTAGAACGTCGCGCATTCAAGCATGCCGTATATACTGTACGCAATGAGGAATCTGCATTAGACATCGTACAAGAAGCGATGATCAAGCTCTCGGAAAAATATGGTGACAAACCTGCGAATGAATTGCCCATGCTGTTTCAACGCATTTTGCAAAATACCATTCTTGATTTTTTCCGCAGAGAAAAGGTCAGAAATACCTGGGTGAGTCTTTTTTCCAGCATCATTCCTGCCAATAACCATGACGACGATAATTTCGATCTTCTGGAAAGTTATGCGGCAGACGAAGGTTCGGAAGCTTCTGAATCGAGCGCAGATAAAATTGAACGCGAGCAAGTATTAAACATTATCGACGAGGAAATTAAAAAACTTCCCGCGCGTCAACGGGAAGCCTTTCTCATGCGTTATTGGGAAGACATGGATGTGGCGGAAACAGCTACAGCAATGGGGTGTTCCGAAGGCAGTGTCAAAACACACTGCTCGCGCGCAACCCACGCGTTGGCCGCATCGCTCAAGGCTAAAGGAATTCACCTATGAACTACTCACGAGAAGCAAAGGATCTCGATTTTGCCTACAAGGTAAGACGTGCTCTGAATGAATCTTCAGAAAATATTCCGGCACCAACTCTGGATCGTCTTGCCAAGGCGCGCCAGTTGGCGCTGGCAAGAAAAAAACCCGATGCACCGATGAAGGTACGCGTGTTCAAAGGTGCATTTGCTGGTCATGCTGGCATGTCATTTGATGGTCCCGGTTCATGGCTGGGCAAACTTGGCATCGCCTTGCCATTACTGATATTGATCGTCGGCTTAGTTGGTATTTATGAATATGAACAACAACAAAATATCAGTGAATTAGCCGATATTGACGCGGCAATGCTGGTTGACGAATTACCACCGGCAGCTTATGTTGATACAGGCTTTACGGCTTACCTGAATAAAGCGGAGGAATAGGAGTGTTGTTGCAAACTTTGCGTAAACCTCTCTGTTTCACCGCTGCGCTGACCGCCGGATGCTTGCTCTTGGTCAGTGCTGTAACGCAGGCAGCGCCGTCCGGCCAGGCACCTGCAAAAGTCAACCCGACATCAGGTACTTCAGCCAGCCTGTCACATCCTTTATGGAGTGAATTGTCCAGTGAGCAGAAACTGGCTTTGAATCCACTGATGTCTGAGTGGGACAAGTTACCGGAGCTAAGAAAGAAAAAATGGCTGGAGATCGCACTGCGCTACCAGTCCATGAAACCCGACGAGCAAATGCGCTTACAAGAGCGTATGCGAGACTGGGTAAAACTCACGCCCGAACAACGTATGGCTGCGCGCGAGAATTTCACTAAAGCCAATCGTGTCAAAGCAGAAAAAAAATCTGCTCAATGGCAACAGTACCAACAATTGAGTGAAGAAGAAAAGAAACGTCTGGCAGCGGAAAATAAAAAGAAAAAAAGCCTGACGAATCTGCCGCCAGACGCGTTGAAAAACACCAAGATACTGGCGCCAATAAAAGTTGGCCCCAAACACCACCAGCCCCTAAAACCGGCTGTCGTTCCGGTTGCGCCACCACCAGTTGCTGCACCACAGCCAGCAAGTGCGGTCGCTCCGGCATCCTTGCCTGAAACTCAAGAACCCATTACTGCGCCAGCATCCGTTACCGCTTCGCAAACCGTCACCAATTAAATCTGTGAATATTGATCTGCAGGCACCTCCGTTACGCCGTCGGCTGATTTGCATGGTGTATGAAGCTATGCTGCTGTTTGGCATCGTTTTTGTTTTTGGCTCGATTTTTGACATCCTGACGCAAAGTCGTAGCGCGCTGACCTTACGTCATGCTCGCCAGTTCTGGTTGTTTATCGTTATCGGTGCCTATTTCGTCTTTTGCTGGAGCCGCAGCGGCCAGACGCTGGCCATGCAAACCTGGCGCATCAAAGCGGTTGACCTTGATGGTGGTCGCTTACCGGTCATTAAGGCGATTGTTCGTTATTGCCTGTCCTGGATGTGGTTTTTACCAGCAGCTGCATTGGATTTTCAATTTGGACTGAAAGAATGGAACATGGTCATCGCGCTGACGCTTGGTATCGCGGCCTGGGCCTATACGGCAAAAATGGATAAGAACGGGCAGTTTTTGCATGACCGTCTGGCGAAGACCAGGTTAATTGAACTTCCGGCGGAAACCAAATCCAAAATCACCGACGACGACTGATCTACTTTTGATGTTGAGCCGATCAATGTTATTCTTATGAAATAATTTATCGAGAAGAATGACATGCAACACAAAGCTCCTCGTCGGACAAGAGAACGGATACTGGAATTATCTCTTCGCCTTTTCAATGAATTCGGTGAACCGAACATCACTACCACGGTGATTGCCGAGGAAATGAATATTTCTCCGGGCAACCTGTACTACCACTTCCGTAACAAAGACGATATTGTCAATTCCATTTTTGTTCAGTTCGAAGCAGAAATTAATAAAAAGCTCGCCTTTCCTGAGGGACGTAAAGCGAATATTCAGGACATCTGGACTTATTTGCACCTGACATTCGAGCTGGTCTGGCGTTATCGCTTCTTTTATCGTGACCTCAACGATCTACTCTCCAGAAACCGTAAGCTGGAACTGAACTTCAAAGAAATTCTGACGCATAAAATCAAAGTGGCGACCGAATTGTGCACAGGTTTACGTGCCGACGGCGAATTCGAAGCTTCTGACATGGCGATCGATGCCCTTGCAACCAATATGGTCGTGGTTGCCACTTACTGGCTCTCGTATGAATATGTGCGCAATCCACGCAAATACACAGAATTGCAAACGATGTCGGAATCCCTGGCGCGCGGCTGTTATCAAGTCATCGTTCTGATCAGCCCTTATTTGCGCGGCGAAGCCAAAATTGTTTTTGAGAAGTTATCGCAGGATTATTTACAAAAAATGAATCACGTATGAAAACTGTTTGCGTTTATTGCGGCTCCTCTGCTGGCGTGTCAGAGGATTATGCCAACGGCGCCAAAGCGCTCGCTGCAGCGCTTGTCAGCCAACAGACCGCCTTGGTCTACGGTGGTGGCAATGTCGGGCTGATGGGCAT